>JAKEIF010000213.1 GCA_022545875.1 Nitrososphaera sp. | reverse complement strand
CGGATTAATAGCAACGCTCTCATTTTTCACAGGTTTTCCACCTTTCTCTTCGAAACCTAGGTCTTCTCTTGCGAGGATTTCCAGAATGGTAAATGCATCATGAACTTCCGCAACATCGATCCTGCTAGGTCGAATTTCCGACATTTCAAAAGCGTCCCGTCCCGCCAACTTTGCTGCCTCTATCGTAGTCAGATCGCTAGTCGCATTTGCAAAACTGGCCGAGTTTGTCCTCTGTCCGATCCCAAGAAGCCAGACAGGAGTATCCGTAATTTGCCGCGCCTTTCTTTCTGAAGCCAATAAAACCGCAGAAGAGCCGTCACATGGAGCGGAACAGTCCAAGAGTTTTACAGGGCCGGAAATTCTTTTCGAATTCATCACTTCTTCGAGAGTGACGGGAGTCCTAAAGAGGGCATTTTGGTTTCTGGCCGCACTCTCCCGATTCTTTACCGCAATCATTGCCATTTGTTCTTCAGTAGTTCCGTATTTCCTCATGTGAGATTTGGCGAATAGCGCAGCCCAATGCACTGGAAACATAAAAGATCCCCTAGTGACATCCCATAGCAGTTTGTTGCCTGTGCTGTCCGCCTTTTCAGCGCCGACAACTAGTGCAACCTCGCACAATCCGGAGGCAATAAGAGAATATGCCGTCGCTACTGCGTTGGTGCCTGAATTGCAAAGATTGTCAATTCTCTGCGATACTTTCGGCCTTATTCCAAGTATTTCCGAGACTATGGTGGAGCTGTATTGTTCGGTAGTGCAGCTAGACAGCAGGGTTGCATCGATTTCTCTTCTGTCCACTTTGCCCTCTTTTAGAATACTTGCGCAAGGACTGGAAGCGAGTTCGAAAATGCTTTGTCCGGAATCCTTACGGAATTGAGAGGTCGCGCAAGATACGATAGCTACCTTGTTCAATTCTAAAAGGTTGACAGCAATTCCCTAAATGAACTTTCTGTACTGCCGACGGGGTTGAACTGGATTATGGGGAGCGTAACGCCTGCAGACACATATTCTGAGAGGGTCTTTTTGCAATCCTCCCGTGTGCCGGAAATAGTAAGCGACCGGAGCATGTGGTCGGTGACATTCGCAGTTGCAGGCTCAATCCCGCTCTTGGCATAAGCCTCTGCTATTGCTTCAGTTTCATTTTTGAATCCATTTTCAGAAAGAAACTCGCGATAGAATTTCCCAACAGCAACATAGAATGCCAGTGTCTGTGCAGCGCGCTGCCGAGCCATTGCCGGATCAGAGTCAGACACAGCGCAAATGATTGAGCAGGCTATCTCAAAATTCCGTCCGGCGGTGTCTTGTCTGAACCTTCTCACAGTGTCTTTCAGCTCCTCAATTGGACGAAGATACAAGATTACGCCGTCGGCAAGTTCCGCTGCAAGGGAAATCATCCTCCTGTTGACAGCTCCGACAAGAATCGGGATCGTTTTACGCTGTGGCGTATGCAAGAGCTTGAAATTTTTTACCTTAAAGAACTTGCCATCAAAATTCACCCTTTCGCCGGATACCATTAATTTAACACAGCGGATAAACTCACGCATTCTCGCAAGCGGTTTTTCAAATTTTACGCCGTGCCAGTTTTCTACGATAGCATCCGTGCTTGCGCCAAGGCCGATGATGCTTCTTGAGGAGGAGAGCAGATCGAGCGTCGTCGCTCCCATCGCAACTGTTCCAGGTGTCCGAGAAAATATGCTAAGAATAGAAGTGCCCAGCTTTACCTTCTTCGTAACCTGCGAAACCGCGCCCAGCGTCGCGAAGGATTCCCGTCCCCAAGATTCTGGGACCCATACAGAATCAGCGTTGTGAGAGGAGTCAGCCATTCTGGCGCAGACTAACAATTCGTCCATTGATAGAAGAGGTCCTAGGCTGTATCCAACCTTTCCCGCTACCGTCATGATAAGGATGAGCCTTGTATTTCCTTAGATGCTTCATCAATGTCCTTATGTGAGTCGATGGAGCGCCAGAAGACATCTTCAAATCTTGTTGCGTTGAGCTTGCCCTCTTTTGCCAGCGCAGGCAAAGCAGTCATTTCGATGTTCCCATTTTCCGGCAGATATTCAAAGACATCTTGAGTGAAGTGGTATACACCCGCATTGATCCACTTGTCAGGGATCTTTGGTTTCTCTACAAATCCTATAACTTTCGAGTCTGCGCCTAGCTCCACTACCCCATAAGGGCTCCGCAACGGAACAAGCGCAAGTGACTGATGGCCCCCGTTGTTGATTTGCAGTTTGTTCGGGTCGAGCTCTGTAAGGATGTCGCCGTTTATCATGAAAAAAGAATCCTGCTTTGCAAGAAGACTCTCTGCGTTTTTTAGAGCACCGCCAGTCCCGAGCGGTTCTTCCTCCACTGCATAACCTACTTTGACTCCCAGTCGATTGCCACTGCCAATATGATCAATTATTTGCTCTTTCATGTATCCCACGCAAACAATAACTTCAGAAATTCCGAACTTTTTTAGCCATTTAACTTGCCACTCAATTATTGGAATGTTTAGAACTTCTATCATAGGTTTTGGTCTTTGGTCGGTAAGGGGTCTGAGTCGCTTGCCAAAACCACCTGCAAGGATTACAGCCTTCATGACACGTCACATGAAATGATGTGTTTGTATAAAACGTTATGCTGTGAATGGTTCTTACTGCCAGCCGCTCATGCTTTTTCCAATGTCTGTTCATTTGTCAAAAGCCAGTGGATTTGCTCATAACATTCTTTGCATACGCTGGTGTCGCCGGTGTGTTCGCAGCTGTACATCTTCAAGGTTTCAGTTCGGCATTTGCCACAGATTTCAGTCATTGAGGAGACTCTTTTCTGGGTGAGCGCACTATTTTTCGATCCGACGCGGCCTTCCAGGCTCCAAGTCCTACCAGTATTCCACCCATCGCCATAGTGGAACCCACAGTCCTGAGAGCTCCTGTCGAGTCTTCAGAAGACAGGGCGCCTTGGGCAATTAAAGCCAGCATGCCTGCGATAATTAGTCCGCCGTTGATAATGAGAAGGGCAGAAACTATGGGCGAGTATTCCTTTCTGGATATTACAAAAGCCACAATCGACAATATCACAGCGCCGCCGCCAAACGCTCCGCCCCTGACTGCCTCATCAAATGGCAGAAATCCTCTCCTTTCGGCAAAAGGACTTTCAGGCGAACTAGAACTTGCCATCAAAACGTCCGCACCATAGATAATCAAGAGCGCGAGCGAGACTGCTAGTAGGGCAATTGCGATGCCTTTGGCCATATGTGAAATCGTTGGGCAATCAGATTTAATAAACCTAACCAGAATGAACACGTGTCATGAGCGTGGACGTTTCCGCGATTCTCTACTCTGTAATCAATGAGATCGGCAGAGACAAGATACGCACTGATATCTCTGCGGATATCGCAGTTTCCCAAACTTACTGCGAACAAATCCTAGAGAGGTGCAGGGCGATCCTTGGAGATAATGAGAATGTTCAAACGGTGGGTGCAATCTGCGAGGGGTTGTTGCATTTCATGCTTACCGCATCTATTCTACCATCCCAGAGAAAATTGAGCATTCAAGGCAGTGAAATTGATATTGTCATTCCGTCGGTAAAGGTGCTTGCAAAAGAGCCAGAGAAGTCGATAATCATTCAGGTAATAAAATCGGATATGGACCTGTCAAAGGTAGCTGGTGCGGAGCGGCTTCAGCCGATTCCGGAGAACGTCTGGATCGTGTCCTCAACGAGGCTTCGAAACAATCACAGAAATTACAGCTTCGACGGCGACAAATCCTTTGCGAAGATTGTCAAAGACATACATGGATTTGTCGCTAGCAAAGGGATTTCGGGATTAAAGCTGTTTCACGGAGAATAGACTATCCAGATCAATTGCCTTCTCAATTGCCTTGCCCGCGGAAACATAGCCAGGCTTACTTAGCCGCGGAATCGTACCGAGGATTGGAACGCCTGTCAATTTTGCAAGCATGCTGGACGTGTTTTTTTCCACCGGGCTAGGGTTCTTGGGCATCATGTTAATTACAATACCTGCAATTGGCAGCCCGTAGCTTCTGCTTGCCCCTACTGTGAGCATTGTATGATTTAATGTTCCAAGCGACGGCCTGGCAACGATAATGACTGGCAGGCCAGTCAGCTTTATGAAATCTGCCAAATAATGCCTCTCAGTTAGCGGCACCATTATTCCGCCTATGCCCTCAACCATGACGAACGCATGTAAGGCGAGGAGCTTCTGGAAGGATTGAAACGCGTCTTCAACGTCTGGAGGCGCTTGCCCTGACAATTCCGATGCCATAAGTGGCGAAGCCGGTATCTTGTAGAATGAGGGATTCAATATCGAATCGCTCTCGTCTACTGCTGCCGCCTTTGCGAGCATGGCAACATCTG
>JAKEIF010000212.1 GCA_022545875.1 Nitrososphaera sp. | reverse complement strand
TCTGACGCAAATTATGCGGCTTGAGCAAGAATTAGCCGGGAATCTACGCCAATTCTTGCCCTGATTCAAATAGAATCCTTCACAGCCTCTTGGCCGTACAGACGGCTATTGCTCGCATCAAATCTTTGGATCGGAAGGGTTTGTTTAGAAATGCATCAAGTCGTACAGACGGTAATACTAACTGGACTTCCTCTCTGGTAGTTTTGAAGGCGGTCATGAGAATTATTTTCATAAATGGCCGCAAATGCTTCAGATTCATTACGAGCTCAAAGCCGGACATTGATGGCATTCGTACGTCAGAGATCACGACGCTACACTCCATACAGTCATTCTTGATATGGTCTATGGCCAATTCCGGCTTGTTAAAAGGGTGAACATTGTAGCCATTCGCCTTTAGTATCTTGCCAGTAATCTCTAAAAGGTCAGTTTCGTCATCGACAACCATAATGGAAGAATAGCTAGGCGTTCATGGTTACAGCGTGCCAGCTATGCAATCCAGTTGTATTTTAATTAGCTAGGAACTTGGTTAACTCTGTTCGGATTCAAAATGGATTCTTTCAGTGGCCTGCAGCTTGTCTAGCATTTTGTATGCTTCTTTTGGACTTAGATCCGAATTCGCCGTGCCTTCCATCATGTCATGGCATAGATGCAATAATGATTTGTAGAACTCTCAGTATTGGGCGCGCGGCTTGACGTATTTGGTTGTCATGACTCAGTCTCCATAAGCCTGCGTTTAAGATGGTTGTAAAGCATAGGCTTTGATACTCCAAGACGTGCCGCGATATCATCTATCGAACCTTCCTCTGTAACTTGCTGGTACAGTTCCCAATCTAGCATCTTGAAGCAAGCGGGAATCTTGACTCCTTGGGCCTTTGCCCTAGCAATCCCTGCCATTGTCGAAAAATCCATGAAGAAATAGGCCGTCTTGTGACTTTTTGTTAGCTATGACTTTTACAAGTTTTAAGCAAAAAGTCGTTAATTACTATTGAGCTCGCCATAAGTTTGAGTTACCTTGGTGTCACTCGAACTAGGCTTTGCAATCGGAGCAATTGCGTTTGCCGCCATAGTTGGCGGAGCGGTCTATGCCCTGTACCCAAGCACTTTCAGTGGACAAATAACCACTGCAGGTGACACAACGCCAACTGCATCAGACGGCTTCATACCTCCTGATGAGATGATGACTACTACAACATCTGACAACAGCGCTGCAAGCCAAAACACAACAACCGGCTCTGCAGGCAACGCTTCTAGCCAGCAGCCAAGTACCGGCCCTGGATACTAACCCCTCAGTTTTTGACGGGGTAGTTTAATCCTCCTTTTTTGTTTCTGCTGCGAATGCTAATGTGAAATAGCTAAAAGCAACCGACAATGACTATATTCGCGTAAGGCAAGCAGTTTTTGGTACGAACTTGGGCTCTGCAGAAATGCGCTTCCGTTGCTGTATCCATCAGTACTCATTCTTGACTAAAATAATAGTGCCAGAAAGCAAAGTTGCAGATATGTTCTACAAGATAATATCAGCCTATGAACGTGTGTTGTATCTCAAAGGCTATGGTTCGAGTGTGTTGCTGAAATTACCATATTTCAACAGCAATTAGCGCTAGACCGAACGAGTTTTGCCGCTAAAGGTGCAGCTGCAAGCCAAAGATTCCAAAGTGTCAGGGTCTTGGAGCGGCAAGTAATAGTTTTACATCATGTTGCTCAGTTGAGGATGCATGTCATTGTCCGGCTTGGGCCCTTGGATCCCACAAACACCAGACGGCGCGAAGGATACTGACCTAGAACAAGACTGGCGCGAGCAAGTCAAGTACAATGAAAATGAGGATGACGAGTAAGTGACTTCTGGTATGTCATCCCCCCCAGCAATCTTGCTATTCTGCATTTTGGAGTAGCGGAAAGTGCTTCAGATGAAACTCAGGGCAAATGTAATTACCGCAAAGGTCTTCCCTATTGCATATTTCACAACGCTGTAAGATACACCCGCAAATCTTACAGGGCATTTTCTGGCACCGTTTATCGCTATGATTATTTTTGAATGTTTTGATGGGATGTCACACACCGTTTAGTACATACTGGCGGGTAAGTACATCCCTGGACATGCAATAAAACTCGGCCGGCGGCCAGAACCAGCCGGCGGCTCCTGTGAATACTATAGCTTGTCGTTTTCATCAATGTGGTCCGTCCTCATCAGATTTCCCTCTGCATCCAAATGATGAACTGCTCGGGCCTCGGGATACTTGCCGACTTCGTTAGGGAATAGGCATCTAAGAGTGCCTTTAACAATCTCTTTCTTGGAAGTTTCGTTTTCAACTGCGACCAGCCGGCCTTTTAGGCGCCGGATTTTCTGTCTCGTCTGTAGCATAGATATAATCATCAACACCAGGCCCCCGCTTGATGGCAGAAAGGATAACGGCATTGATTAGACTCGCACACTATTGACAATAACCCATTATGCCCTGGAAAGTATCAGGAATATGCACGAGTAAAGAGGTATGTAACTTGCACTCCACAGGGCTTTATAATTACGACACTTGAGAGTTCAAAGTCTTTAGTTTGATAGTAAAGCGTCGCGGGACCGAAATTGCTGCTATTCGCAAGCAAGAACAAACGAACAAGATTCTCCAAATATTGCGCGAGAACAGGGAAGGCCTAACTGCGGTTCAAATAGCAACGCTGACGGGTACGGGCTTGCCAAGAGACTTTCTATTACAACTTCAGAAGCAGGGGCTTATCAAGCAAAAAAGGGGTCTTGGGCCTAACGGCAGGATTTCCTTTCTCTATGTCTTGAGCCGAAACGCCAAGGATACTGAAGACGGGGAGCTGCGGTAGAACATAGATAGGCGCCTGTCCTACAACAACAAGCACGAGGTACGGCATTGCGAGAGATGCTTGTCTTCTCGTATACTGTTCTTAACCCCTAATATCCTGTCAGGCTCGAGTGTTTCCAGTGTCATTTCTACTGCCGAGGGCATGGCTTGTAAGCCGGCTCGTAATTGCTGGAATTTCTGCAATTTTTATGGGCGCTTTTGCAGTGTTGCTCCTTCTCGATTAGACCTGAGATGAGTTTAAATCCCATATGGCCGCATAGTTCCTGTAAGCGTGTCAATCAGACAGATACTGAGTATGCTCGAACACCGCATTGTTAGATTCCGTGATTCAAGGTCATCTTTTGCCCGTTCGTGCACAAGTGATGTCTCCCGACTGCTCCGCGATTAAGCGCCTCTGTTAAATGACATGTTGTGCCAAACAAGATATGACGCTGCACGAACCGGCGCGGTCAAAGCTAAGCAAGTACCTCCTTTACTTGGTTCTAGGGTTAGCAGGGATTATCGCTATTCTCCTTTGGCTCTTTACTGACTATCCTTTTCTTTAGTGATGTTGCCTTGATTGCCGTGTAGACCGCTAGCGCTTTACTCAGCGGATCTCGATAAATATCTGTAGATGCTATCTATAACATATGGCCGAAGACACTTCGGAGGAGAAATTTTTTCGGGAGAGGTATTCACAGCAAATCCGAGAGTTAAAGGGTGACGCGGAACTAGAGGATGAAAGAAAGCAGGTAAACCATCAGGGCATGAAGACTCCTGGTAGACGCGGAGAGCAAATCAAGCACGAAGAGATTGAGAGAGAAACAATTCGACGACATTTCAAAAAAGACGAATCATAGTCGCCGGTCCTTCTATACTATTCGTGCCAGGGTAAACAGGTTAGACAGATGACGTTAGCTGCATAAGTTCATCTTATGCCTCAGCCTGCTTCTGTTCACAACTTGTTATTTGCCAGCCGTCATTTTGCCGGATATCTTGTTCAAGTATTCATAGCTCTTGAGATATTGGCGCCCCTTCACAGTTGTCTTGTACTTTTTCTCCTCTTCCATGAACTCTAGCAGGCCATTCTTGACAAGTACATCGACATATTCCAAGAGTTGTGCATACGACAAGTAGGCTCCATAAAGTATCTTGGTCTTCATTACGCCTTCGTACGCAACATCTAGAATTTGGGCGGTGATATCGCTCCGGCTTCGGTATTTCAACTGTATTTGTCGGGGCGTTATGGTCCGTATATAACCATGATCAGATGATGTTATGTTATTCCAGATATAGAACACGTAAGAAATGGGAATAGTTCAGCCATCAGTTCAACTACAAGAGATTTTATCTCACTCTGGATTGCGAAGCCTTTTGTCAACGCGATTGGCGCTGAAAAAAGACATAGGATAAATGTTAAAAAACAACTGATGATTGTTAGGGATGATGAATATAGGCAATCAAAAGCTTGCATATGTCGCGATAATCGCAGCGGGCATACTCCTGACAAGTGCCATTCTGATCCCCCTCTCCTTGTCGGAGGCTCAACAAGGTAGAGCGCACCACAACCAAAAGCCGGACACATATTCTCGCAGAATAGCAGAGACTTTTGTCGAGCAGTCAACTGCTCACAACGCGGAAGGTCACTCGTCGCATCAGGCCCTATACTTTGTCTACCCACTGGAAGGCAAGATATACAACGGAAAGCTCACATTCACAAGCACTAGCGGCGTAGACATAATGGCGTACCACGATGTAACCGGCGCCAACACAACAGGGTTTACGATCCACAAGGTTGACGAAAGAAGCTAC
>JAKEIF010000211.1 GCA_022545875.1 Nitrososphaera sp. | reverse complement strand
CCCATGGGACAGAACTGGACGCAACTCGATTCTTTATTATAGGGACCGAAATTACGGGAAGAGAAATTCAACTCCCACCCATTATCCTGAAATCTGAAAAGAACAATTACATATCCGGTGAGAATGCAGTACTTAGCGGATCGATATCGGTACGCGCAAACCCACTCCCGATATCCATTGAGATAATCGACGGCGGTAGTAACAAGACCTTGTCGTCCGAGGTCATCACATCAGATTATTTTGGAAATTTCTCCTCCACCATAAAGATAAGGGACGCGCTAGGGGCGGAAGGCAACTATACTGTCAGGGTAGGACACCTAAATAGAATGACAGTGTCGCAATTTTCTGTGACGGCAGGTTCAGACGATATGGAATTGCCAAAAGAGCCATCCGCGCTTCAACCGGTGCTGGTTGCAGGGCCAAGTGCCGATGTCCCTGTCAAGACAGGCAATAAGGTCCTGATCACAGCAACGGTAGGACACAATAAGACTGAGAGTGCAGTCGATTTACAATTCACCGCTATCATCGAAGTGAGAGACAAGATAACGGGAATTACTCAATTCATCTCTATTAAGTCCGGCAGGATGCCCGCCACAGATTCGGAAAAACAGTTGGAAGTTACATGGCTGCCAGAGTATGCTGGCCAATTTGAACTCAGAGTATTTACGATAACAGAAGACAGGGACAAACCTTTCTCAAAAGTGGTATCCTCTGAGCTCCAAGTTTACTGATACAGAATCAGTGCTTCCCAACTAGATTGATTTCAGATTTATGCTTGGTTGTTAAGAACAGGGACAGTGGGGCCGACATGTCCGTATGGAATGACCTCCGCATAAACATATTAAGTGAAGTCCGGATAGTATCGAACTGATTGCCGGAGCCGGTCATGCCTCAGAAGATGACTTATGTTAACGGCTATGCGATCAGGTACCTGGACTATGATTCGTCTAGCTCCAGAAAAACCCTGGTGCTCCTGCACGGAATCGGAGCGTCGGCTGAGCGCTGGTCCCGCGTCGTATCTCCCATGTCAAAGTATTTTCGCGTCATAGTACCTGACATTATTGGCTTTGGCTATAGCGACAAGCCGACTGTTGAATACACTATGGATTTTTTTGTAGATTTTTTGCAAGAGTTTCTTGAAGACATCAAAATACCAAAGGCTGCGTTTGTCGGTTCGTCCTTTGGAGGCCACTTGGCCACAGAGTATGCCATACGCTTTAACAGGAGGGTAGAAAAATTGGTCCTTACCTCTCCAGCAGGCATGATGCGCACCTCAACCCCAGCACTCGACGGGTACATCATGGCAGCCCTCTATCCTACCTATGAGAACGCCTTGAAGGCGTTTAGGGACATGGCGTACGATCCAGAAGTGGTCAATGAAGAGACAGTCCTTGATTTTGTGAACAGGATGAGGCTGCCAAACGCCAAGTATGCGTTCATGTCGACGCTTCTTGGCATGCGATATGCCCCGGTGCTAAAGGGAAGAGTTGGCGACATCATTTCCCCTACTCTGCTTGTCTGGGGAGACAGCGACAGGCTGATCCCGGTCCAGTATGCAAAAGAGTATGGCGAAATACCTGACAGCGAGGTCGTAGTAATAAGAAATTGCGGACACACGCCGTATATCGAGAAGCCGATGTCGTTCAGCAAAGTCACGCTAAAGTTTCTCGTGGGTACCGACGACTAGCTAGTCTTTTTTGCGCCGCTCGATAGGAACAACGATTACCTGGACGAGGTCGCCGTCTGCAATATTCAAAGCCTGCCTTTCGGCTTCGGGAATTGAAATTCTGCCGCCGCTCTGGACTGTTGTCTTGAACATGGCGTTGTAGTACGAAAGGCCGCGCAGGACTGCAAAATAGTTCTGCATAGCGTCTTGCTGTATCGATGAAAACTGTTTGAGAAAGTCCTTCTGCGCCTCGCTTCCCTTTTCAACCACTTTTTTAAATGCATCGACAGGATCTGTAGACTCGTTAGAAGTCATGGATACAGGCGATCATGTGCGTCATTTATTTAACGTTAATGCTGTCGAAGTTCTGACAAGGTTCATTAATGCTGGAGGCATGGCTAAGAGAATTGCAGGCAAACAGGCCCAGGGTCCAAAGCTTTGATGCCATAACTAGCATCAACAGCGGTCAGGCCTTTCTGTGGCAAAAGCTGGGTGATGCCTGGTATGGCGTTGATGGGCAGAACATTCTCAAAATCTCATTCAGAGGCGGCGAAGCACAATTTTCTTCATACCCTGAGCGCCAGTCGTGGGAGCGGGATTTCTTCAGGCTAGACGACGGGCTGGATGATATTCAAAGTGGGCTATCCAAGGACAGTCTAGTAGCCAGTCTATTCGGAAAATACCGCGGCCTGCGATTGCTTCGACAGAACCCGGAGCAATGCCTGTTTTCCTTCGTATGCGCAAGCAACACGAACATACCGATGATACGCAGGATGCTTTCCAACATGTCCCGCAAATTCGGGAAAAAGCTCGCATTTGACGGCCAAGAATTCTTCACATTCCCCCAAGCATCTGCCATAAACAGTGCATCATCTAGTGAACTTCGAGCTTGCGCTCTGGGCTACAGGACAAAGGCGATTAAAGCGGCGGCCCAAAAAATAACGAGCGGCTCCCTTGATCTTGCGCAACTGTCGCTGGCAAGCTATGATGAGGCAAAGGAGCAGTTATTGCAAGTGTACGGAATTGGAAACAAGATTGCCGACTGCATATTGCTATTTTCTCTTGACAAGCTTGATGCATTTCCAATAGATGTCTGGATAGCACGAGCGTTGGCAAAACATTACTCTTCATTGAACGAATGCAAGATAGGAGAAAAACTCACTCCTCATCAATACGAACTAGTTTCTGAAAAAATGCGCGGATATTTTGGCAAGCACGCAGGATACGCGCAGCAATACCTATTCTATGACATCAGGCAGGATGCAGGCAGAGGCTGGTAGCTTTCAGCTAAGACTTGAGCAGAAATATTTCCGCAAATATTCATACGATATGTGGCAGGCAAATGGCTATGGCAAGGCCACTCAATATACTGGACTGGGTCGTAATTGCGGCTCTAGTTATTGTTGCCGCTGTGCTCATCTATCTCCTACAGCCGCTCGTCATTGTCATAGCAATAGCAGCAGTCGGCTACTTGATCTATAGATGGTATACGGGCAGAAGGATGGTACGCGTCAGCTAGACTTTTTTTATTTTTTTTGAATTAGTCGTATAATGCTTCTTTAGACTGTCAATGAAGAGAAAAAAGAAAGGACCTGCCTTTGGCAGGATTATCGTATCACTGTCCTAGGCCAGTCATGTTTTGGAAGCTTTCGCCGATGTCGCCCAGAAAGTCGCCGGTCTGGTTCCCAATGTCACCTATACCTGTGGCATTACCTTCTTGAGCTGTCTCAGTTGTCTGGATCATCTCGTTTCCGCTCTCGTCAGTCAGTGAATCGACTAGTCCATACAGCGGCTGTCCCTTGAAGTGGTCGTCTTCAGTGCTCAGGGTGATACTGGCTGCATTTCCATTTTCGATGACGATAAGTGTGTCAACTGCTGTCCAGGCAGACGAACCATTTGTCATTACATCTGAGGTTCCAAAGATGAAAGTTACTCCGTCTTGTTCGAGCTGGACTGTGCTACCATTTGAGGCCTGGAAATTGCTTACGTCATGGGTATGGCGCCCTGTTCCGTCGGTGTGAACCATCGTAAAGTTCGCGGTAAAGTCGCTCACATTGCCATCCTGAACGTCAAGGCTCCAGTCTCCTGAAACGATGTATGGGAGCTCGGTCTCATCTTGTTGGGCTGTAGATGTATCATTCATGCCTGAAGTTGAGGATCCTGTCGTATTGCTAGATGTCATGTTGCTCGACGTTGAAGTTTCGTTTTCGCCGGTCATTACCTGTGACATTGTTGTGTTGTCAGTTGACATTGCACCATCGGATGTCATGTTTGAAGTCGACGACATGTTGCTGCCAGCGTCTGATGTCGTTTCCGTGCTTGTGGACTCTGGCGTGTCATAAATTATGGCCGCTATGCGTCCGCTTGCTGAAAACGTTGATCCCTCGGCTGCTGTTGAAGTTTGGTTGTCGGCGCCGGTTGCGTTTCCGGTACCTGCAGAAGAGGTGGAATTATCGGAGGCCATGCCGCCGGTTCCTGTACTGTTTGAGGCGTAATCCTGCGCAATTGCTGGTGCCAGACTAAACGCTGCTGCGAAAAGTCCAAAAACCAGCACGAGCGCGACCGCCATGGGTGCTTTCTTCATCGGTCAATGCGTGCACGAAAGAATTTTAACGATTATATCGATTATGTAGAGAATTAACCTAGCTTTGCTTGATTAACTAGAATTGGATTATAGAATGTTCCAAAGGACAGGCGGCTATTGTGTGAGGTCCTTTAGGCTTTTTTGGATGATGAGTTTCGCTTCTGGGGAGACGTCGTACTGTTCCAACACGCTCGTTGGGTTCTTGATCAGAATGTTTCGGAACTCGGGTTCGCTTGCGGCCTTGAGCAGAATTTCGCTTATAATCTCGGCTTCCTTATGGCGAGATGCCAAGTAGAAGCACCGAAGCGGAGGCGCGTATATATCCTTAATGCACAATTCGTACACGGCACCGTCATTAATTGAAAAGTAAAGTAATGTTGACTCTGCGCCCTAAAGCGACTAAATTCTCTTTCATGGCAGTCAATTGAGCGTCGGCATCGAACTCGTAGGCGACCTAGGGTACCTACTCCTGGTATGCGCAGGAGTCGGGGCGCTAGCCTACATTTTCAAGCAGCCCATGATCCTTGGGTTCCTTGTTGCAGGGATCCTTATCGGCCCATTTGGCCCCTTTCCTCTGATAAAGGACACAGAGATGCTCAACAACTTTAGCGACATAGCCATAGTGCTCTTGCTTTTCGGAGTGGGCCTTGCGTTCCCTCTGCGCCAGCTAAAGGCGATTGGCAAGATCGGAGGCGGAATTGCGTTAATCGAAGTGCTAGTCATGATGTTGCTTGGGTTTGGCGTCGGCGCAGGATTTGGCTGGTCCTTCTATGATTCAATGTTCCTGGCAGCAGCCCTTTCCATCAGCTCGACGGCGATAATCGTCAAGGTGCTGGAGGACATGGGCAAACTAGAATCATCTTCGGCGATGCTCATGATAGGCGTACTTGTCATTGAAGACATTGTCGCAATCGTGATACTAAGCTCTATCCACTCCGGCGTTGTAAGTGGCTCGTTTGAATTCGGGCAAATCCTGTTTACGATTGGCAAGATAGGACTCTTTATCGGAGGAACAATTGCGGCGGGGATGCTGATCATGCCAAGACTCTTTGCCCTTGTAGCCAAGCTGGAACGGTATGAGCTAACCATCATGCTTGCGCTCGGCACAGCATTTGGTCTAGCATTTCTCTCGCACGAGCTCGGATTTTCAGCGGCTACCGGCGCATTTCTTGCTGGCGCAATAATCGCAGGTAGCAAGTTCTCTGAGCAGATATCGACCATGATCTCGCCTACAAGGGAGATCTTTACGGCGATTTTTTTTGTGACAATCGGCGCGCTTATGGACCTTTCACTTATCGCGACATATTGGCTGCCAGTAGCAGTCATAACACTTGTCACCATCTTTGGAAAACTGGGCGGAGTTTACGCGGGGGTAAGGTTGTTTGG
This sequence comes from Nitrososphaera sp., assembly GCA_022545875.1. Classification (GTDB taxonomy): domain Archaea; phylum Thermoproteota; class Nitrososphaeria; order Nitrososphaerales; family Nitrososphaeraceae; genus Nitrososphaera. The sequence continues at coordinate 3,074 of JAKEIF010000211.1, read as the reverse complement.
ATTTGAAAAGACATTTGCGCTTGGTATAGGGCTTAGCATGGCGCAGCTGGGGGAATTTTCGTTCATCGTCCTAAAGGCCGGCCAGGATTTGGGCGTAATTAGCAACACACTGTTTCCAATAATTGGGATGGCTGTTGCTCTGACGACGTTCATCGGTCCAATGTTGGTCAAACTTGGCCACAAGATGGTAGCAGTATACGAGTAGTCTATACTCCCACTTCGGGAAACGTCGACTGCTTGACGCCGAGCTCCCCCTGCAGCGTCTTGATCTTGTTGGCGTATTCTGTCATTTTGGTCCGGTCCTGCTGGACTTTGGCTATCTTGTACCCCTTCCATGCTTTTTTCAAAGCCCCCCACGTCTGGCCCGTCGTAAACTTGCCTCGAGCACTCATGCTAAACGCAATACCTATCCGCTTGGATATAAGATTATTCATTCATCAGCCAAAAGCGTGCCTTAATTTAAAGAAACTTGAATGCTGCTTGCAAATTCCATGTATTTTTAGTCGGTTGGACACACAAATCCATTTAAGAAACAATTCCGAAACTGACAAAGGTTGGCGACGCTCTGAACGAGAACGCAAAAACATGAGCGCACGTAGTCCAATGCGCGACAGAGTCAGCCACTGATGAAGAGCTCAGGAAGTTGCTCAACTACTTTGGCCTAGACGAATATACTGGGATGATACCAATTCTGAAAAAGTTCGGGTCTGACACTACGGCGTTGACTGCGTTGTTGTTCTGCTCAAAGACACTGCTCCATGCATCTCCTTGGATATGACAAGTTTGCATTCTGTCCGCCCAACTCGACTAAATGAACAGCACACACAAATTTCTTTTTATTGCAGTGACCCATTCTGAATTTTGGTGAACCACACAGGGACAGAGTCATCCCCGTTGACATCATTTTTCCCTTCCCTCGTTAGTGGGCAGAATGAGTTTGCCGATATTGTGGTCATGGATCTGGCCATTATCATGGTAGTCGCCGCGGTGATGCTTGCCATAACTTACAAGCTGCGACAGCCTATGGTAATAGGCTACATCATTGCGGGCTTGATAATAGGCCCATATACTCTGCCTTTCAGCCTGGTGAGCAGTATAGAGACTGTCAGCCTAATGGCTGAAATAGGAATAATCCTGCTGCTATTTACCGTTGGTACAGAATATCCCATAGCAAAGCTCAGATCGATTGGAAGAAAGGCTCTTGTCATCGCAATGTCTGAGGCGCTTGGCACTTTTGCGATTGGGTATGTAGTAGGCCAGCAGATGGGGTTGGCATTATTTGACAGCCTGTTTCTCGCTCTTTCAATATCAGTAACCAGTACGGTAATCGTGATGCGAGTGCTAGAGGAGCTCGGGATGATAAAAGATGAGGCTGCTTATCTGCTGCTCGGGATAGCCGTGATTGAAGACATCATCATAATATCGATGCTTGCCATACTGCAGTCTGTCGCATCAACAGGCGATCTGGCATTTCAAGAGATTGCTATCGTTATCGGAGTGGTACTCGCGTTTATCGGAGGAGTCTTGTATCTTGGTTCAAGGACAATCCCGAAATTAGTAGATCTCATGGGCAAGACGGACCGCTACGACCTGATCCTGATAACAGTGCTTGGGGTAGCCTTTGGATTAGCATTTATAGCATTTTCGATCGGTATTTCGGTTGCAACCGGAGCTTTCTTTGCCGGGGTGCTAGTAGCTGAATCAAAAACGCAGGCAATAGCCAAGATTATCACAATCCCGCTAAGAGATATGTTTGGTGCGATATTCTTCATCTCAGTCGGCGCACTTATGGACATCAGACTCATTCCGTCCTTTATTTATCCCGCGCTGATTCTCATTGCCACGTCTTTTGGGGCAAAGTTCGGGACGGTCTTTATTTCCGCAAAGATGCTTGGGCTCACAAAACGAGTATCTGCCAGAGCAGGATTTGGCCTGTCCGCATCTGGCGGGGAGCTGGCACTTGTAACGGCAAAGGGCGGAGCTGATGTCGGCGCAACAAGTGCGTTTCTTCTGCCGATGATTGGAGCTATGACAATTATTACGACATTTCTCTCTCCATATATTATAAAACTCGGCTGGCGGCTGACCAAGCCAGCTTCAGCCGAGCAATCAACTGAAAGTTCAAAGGGCGATAACGAAAATGCCTCTGATGTCCGAAAGGGCTAACGTCACTCTAGCGGATCGCCTTAAAGCGAATTTTCTGAATGTAGATATCTTAACCGTCGCTGGTGGACTTTATCGATTAATTTGAAGATTGAAAAATAAGAAAAAGGTCGGAAGGGAAGGATTCCCTTATTCCCCTGCGTACGCCCTTTCGCCGTGCTGCGCCAAGTCAAGTCCGACTTCTTCCTCTTTCGGAGTGACTCTGATGCCTCCGGGCCAGACCGCGTCCATCACCTTGATTATGACAGCGGTAATACCCATTGCCCATGCCAACGCGGCAAATGCTCCTACTGCATTTTCGTACAACTGCGCAGGGTTGCCAAATGCCAGACCTGCATCTCCCCATGAGTATCTGCTTTCGGAGAAGATACCAGTCAGCAATGCGCCTGCCAGTCCGCCGACTCCGTGGACGGCCCATGTATCCAGTGCATCGTCCCACTTGCGTCTGTTCTTGAAGACAAGTGCCGCATAGCACACGATTGCCGCCAAGATGCCTATTATGAGTGAAGACATTGGCGAGACAAAGCCAGCTGCCGGGGTGATTGCGACAAGTCCTGCCACTGCACCGCTGGCCGCGCCCACAGTAGACGGCCTGCCAGTATGTGCCCAGGAAATCAGAGACCACGTAAGCGCGGCTGTTCCAGTTGCGATCTGGGTCGCAACAAAGGCTCCCGTTGCTGCATTGCTGGCGTCGCCTGCTGAACCTGCGTTGAAGCCGAACCATCCGACCCACAGCAACGCTGCACCCATCACAACCATGCCGATGTTGTGCGGTTCCATAGGCAGCTTGCCATAGCCGAGCCTCCGACCCAACATGAGTGCGACTACCAATCCTGCCCAACCGGACGTGATGTGGATTACAGTTCCTCCTGCAAAGTCAAGCGAACCTAGCGCGCCAGTCCAGCCAGGTG
>JAKEIF010000210.1 GCA_022545875.1 Nitrososphaera sp. | reverse complement strand
GGAGTGAGAAATCCTCGTGGTTCATCCCATGATTTGCTACATCAAGGGCAAAACTTTCTGATCCTATCCTTTCCCTGAGGAACGATAGCAACTCTGCGTCATCGCCAAAATAGTTGGCTATGACGCCTATGGTCAGGCTCGCGTTTCTTTCTTCAAAGGTCTGTATGACTTTGACCTGAGCCCGGTTAAGGTAATAGTCCTGAATGTCATCCAGCCTGAACGCGACGCAGTTGCATGTCGTGATCTTGGTCTCTGTCGCATCATGGCTCGACGCATAGGATTCTGACAACGGGAAAATCAGGATTAGCATTAGAACCCATGTCAGAAATTTCAATCGATTGAGGGTCGTAGTCGGCTACTAATATCTCTGTCAGCGCTAACACCTGCCAATTCGAAAATCCAACTTAGTTAAGGATAAGAACATGCAAGGGCGTCAATCTCAGTACAGCATGCAGACTGGAAAGCGCCTTCACCGTATGGTTGCCGGGCAAAACATGCTGTTTCATGGCGACAACCTTGACTTCATCTATTATCTGGAGAAAATCGGATACAAGGAGAAGGTGGAGCTGGTCTATATTGACCCGCCTTTCCAAAGTGGCGAGCGGTACTACTACCGCCGCAGGAACAAAAGTGACCTCGCGTTCAAAGACGTATGGAGGCCTGACGAATACTTTGACATGCTCGAGTCACGACTGAAGCAGATAAGGGAACTCATCTCCCCCGCCGGCTCCATATTTGTCCACTTGGATTGGCATTCGCTGCATTATGCCAAGGTCATGATGGACAGGATCTTTGGCCCAAAGAACTTTAGAAATGAAATAATAGTCAAGCGCGGGCGCAGGAAGAACTTGCAGTACCAGTTCAGTTCGATAGATAGGATGCATACCGCATACGACTCGATACTCTGGTATTCAAAAAGCGAGGATTCGAAATTCTCACTGCCGCTGGTACGGCAGCGTTCAGAGGCGAAATGGATGGGCTTTTGGAGCAACATCAGCAGACCTACCATGCGATACGAGATTTTTGGCTATACCCCGGAGAGGGGCCAGTGGAAGTGGTCAAAAGCCAGGGCATCAGAGGCGATAGGAAACTATTCCAGGTACTTGGAAGAGTTTTCTTCAAAGATGTCGCTTGAAAAATACTGGGAGCTAGACAAGTCCAGAGAATTTATCCGCAAGCGCAAGGGAGTAAAGTATCCCGAATACTGGATTCCGCCAAAGACGCATCGGATTCTGGATAACGTATGGCTAGATGTCGAGGCCTATAGCTACTCATCGGGATACAGCACCCAAAAGCACGAGGCGCTGCTGGAACGCATAGTTACTCAGTTTTCAAAGCCAGGCGGCCTTGTCGCAGATTTTTTCTGCGGTTCCGGCACCACGCTTGTAGTCGCAGAAAAACTTGGAAGAAGGTGGATAGGTTCTGACTCGTCTGCAACGGCAATATCTGTCACAAAAAAGAGGCTTGGCCAGGCAGATTTTTCACTCATAAAGACGTAGGATGGAATCGGGCTCTGGGTGAAAGCAGCGCATTAGGCGAGGCGTGCGACGCGTATTTCGCCTACTTGCGTTTTTGCAGCCTTGGCGGGCATTCTTCCAATCGTCTTGTAGCAATGAAAGCAGAGCTCGTTGTATGCGACTTGGATCTCTCGGTAACAATGCATGCAGAGCATCAAGCCTCAACCTCTGCGTACGCAAATTCATTCCGGGCAGACTTTTGCCATGCATTCTCTGCCTCTTCCTTTCCAAGCTCATGAGAAAGCATGTGGTGCCCGAGGAATTGATCTCTCCCTGAAAGGGGGACCTTACATTTTCCACAGAATACTGTCACGCCTGCCATATCCCTTCATGGATTTAGGCAGACGGGTATTATGCTCGTGTATGTAAAAGCCAGATACATGTATCCTGCTTCTAAGCCATGCATTTGCGATGCTGATGCAATATACATTAATTAGCCGGAGTTGCGAGGTAACCTGTCGTGACTGCCCAGACGAGTACGGATTATGAGTCGCTCCTAAAACGGCTGCAGGACAAGCTAGGCAATACGGTCAAGAAGGTCAAGGGCAGACTTGAGATCCCCACTCCTCAGATAATCTGGGTCGGCAAGAACACGATTTTCCGCAACTTTATGGAGTTTCCAAAGGCCCTCAGGCGCGATCCTGAAAAATTCCTGCTATACCTCAACAAGGAGCTTGCATCTGCAGGATACATAGCAGGCGAGCGCGTCATTTTTCTGGGCCGCAAGACGCCTTCCTCCTTCCAGGCCCTCATTGACCGCTATGTCAAAGACTATGTGCAGTGCCCCGTATGTGGCAGCCCAGATACCAGGACCGAGAAGAACAAAAAAGTCGGATTCCTCATATGCGAGGCGTGCGGCGCCAAGTCTTCGATAAAGGGCAACTACGCCTAGTCAAGTGGCGCCAGTCGAGAGAAAGTCGTACCTGTAAAGGTCCCTTATCCATGCCCTTACCGTAGATATGTCGTTGAGATATGACGGCCTGAACTGGCTGTTCATCTCGTTAAACTCGGCAACTTTTTTCTTTATAGAGTGATTCCTTCCAGAGACGTGCTGCGCGACCGTGCTGGCCTGCACCTGTTCGTCGCAGACGTTGCATCTTAGGTCTGACATGAGTGACATAGGCAAACCCCGAATTATCTGCCAAAATAACAACCCTGCTTGCCAGATTGGTCAGCTTTTTTGATCCTGTGTAGGCTCTGCCCTGATGGTGTCGAGGACGTGCTTTAATTCAGGGTCGCTTACGAGTTTTTCAAGAAAACCCTTTACAATCTGGCGAGTAGTCCGGTCGGCAGCGCCCTGGCCCCTGTGCTGCACGTTGACTACGTACTCATAGACAAATGGGCTTACAAAGATTGTGCAGACTTCGCCTATCCAGCCAAAGAGCGTGTCTGCAGTCTCGTCCTTTAGCATCGCCTCTCTCTTTTCTTCAAACATCCTTCCGATAATCCGGACATTGTAGAGGTACATCTTTTTTCCCGTATTTTTGTCCGTGCCGGTAAACATTATGCCATCGCGGGCTTCGTATACGAGACCGAACGAAACGTTGTACGGCATCTTTACGTGCTTTGATTTGGGCGCGTACTCGAACAGCTCGTCCATCAGCGCCTTGAGGAGCGCGTAGAATCGCTCGACGCTTTTCTGCTTTTCTTCGTCCTTCTTTTTGTTGAACGGGCCCAAACGCAGCGTCATATGAGAACGGACTGCTTAAAAATTGAGCGAATGGCGCTGCTCTGCCTAAACCGAATTTTTTGCAAGAATTACGAGGTGTACGCTCTCAACAACTGAAAATTGACATGCATTGCCTCATACATCGCCTGCACGTCAAGTGTTTTTACATCCAAATTGGATAAAGTTGACTATGGGTGATAAGTACCAACTGCCAACTATCTCAACAATGACAGCCATAATGTCGCTTCACAACGAAGCAACTACATCAAGAGGCAGCTTTACGACCGGACAGAGCTGGGGCGCGCTGAGGAAGGCATGGAAGGGGTACAGGATCGCCAAGGTACAGGGCGACAATGCAAAGATGAGAGAATACGCGACCAAGATCAGAAAGATTCAGGGCGAACTGGGCGTAAGCGTTGCATCATTCCCGCACTTGGGCATAAACTAAGTGCGTTCTCTTTTCTTTTTCTGATTCTAGCTGTAAATCGAACCGCCAGCAAGATGCAGTTTTAACTTGCTTTCAATCTGGGCTTTTGGCAGCGCGCCTACCATGACGTCAACAACCTTGCCCGCCTTTAGTATCATCATGGTCGGGATGCTCTGGATGCCAAACGAGCCAGCTACCATCTGGTTGTCGTCGACATTCAGCTTGCCAAATGCTACTTTGCCCGAGTATTCCCTTGCGAGCTGCTCGACAATGGGCCCTACCATCCTGCAAGGCCCGCACCAGGGAGCCCAAAAGTCCACCAGCATGACAGGATACTTTGCGACCTCTGACGCAAAGTTTGAATCATTCAGCACTATGGGCTCTGTCAGGCCCGACATCGTTGCCCTGGCAGACGCCGCCTTTTGAAGCTCGGCCAGCTTTTTCTGCTTGATGGCCTCAAGCTCGTTGTCTTCGCTCATGGTATAGGCATACCTAAAATTGGCTATAATTCTTGCGCCGCCGGCGATATTTTATTATTATCATCCCTGTCAATTCATACGATCTTGGAAGAAGAAAGCGACAGGGCTGGCAATTCTGAAGTCGAAGTGCCTGTACAGGCCGACGAACTTGAGGAGTTGCGAGAGGAGCTCCGCAAGTCCAAAGTGGCCACTGAGAATACCCTCAACAAAATGAAGTACCTTATGGCCGACTTTGACAATTACCGCAAGCAGATGGAAAAGCAGCTCGCATCAAGGGCGGAATCCATCAAGGCGGAGCTGCTCCTAAAGGTCCTCAACATACGCGACGACTATTTACGGGCAGTCGCCGTGGCAAGGCAGAGCAAGTCAGAACCCGT
>JAKEIF010000209.1 GCA_022545875.1 Nitrososphaera sp. | reverse complement strand
GGCTATTTTTACTGAGCTAATAATAAAAGCGACCTATGTCGAAGATAGCCAATCCTTGGTCACGGGTACACTGCACAGATGGAGTTTTACTCTTCCCTATAGTGCAGATTTGCTCTTTGTTCATCTGTACCACACCATAGCTGCAATAGACGGGTGGAAGATGATAAAGGCCGACCAAGCAGGCAGGCTAATTCGGATATCGCCAGTAGTAAGAGATGTGCCTTCAGACAAAGACGGGTCTGTACTCTCGATCAGGGCATTATACCGCGCTGATGAAAAGTCCAAAATGGAACTGGTCTTGCAGACTAGCAAGTCAATAGAATACAAAGAGGCATTCTCCAGCTATCCAATTGAAACAATCATCCACCTGAACGGAAAAGGCTTGAACAAGACTCTGGTGGATGCATTCAACTCGCTGAGCGGCCCAATAGGCAAGACTGTTGCATGGCATCTTAAAGCAAAAGGGATGGACATTCAGGACATTAACCCTTCCGAACTGGAATCAAAGCTGAGAGCTCGTGGGTCCGGGTGCCGACATGATTCTAGAGTTGATGTTCGAGGGTAAAGACAATGCCGCTTCAAATACCGATGATAAGAACAAAGTTCGACTTGCCTATCGAGCATTAAGATTGGTAACAAGACGCTACTGGCTTTCTTTCACAAGACAGTGGCAATACGCATCCCAATCTCGAGGGCAGATTATCATGTTTCGAAATCAATACAAACCCAAGCGCACACGATGGCTTTTCAAAATATCACGCCACTGAAACAATAAATCCGGCGGGGGAGCAAGAGCGTTAAGCATTTTTTGAGGCACTCATTGGTACGCGTAAATTGATTACAATGTTTGGGATTGTACGTGACTCAGCTCCATTGTTCGCCCAGTAGGAAAAACCTACCATCAATTTTTAGCATCCTTTACCAAGTATATCGTCAGGATTGCCAGCAAATTCGGAGAAAATCCAGATCATGGAGCTGCTCATAGAGCTAAAGAAGGATCGTAAATGGCTATGTCAATTCTTGATTTACAATAATCCTGTTCCTAAAGTGGACTTGTCGCAGCCAATTAATCTAATCCTAAATAAGATGCCGGACACCTTGGTTGCAAGGTTGCTATCCGAGCTCCTTGGCATCAAGAGAAGTTATGAAAGTAATGGCTTTCCTGTGGATTTCGATTCTGTTCCATTATCCGATTTCTCTCCTACATCACTTGGGATTGAGAGAAACCGAAGCCTGCTAGAGTCACTAAAGCTGAATGAACTTGAGTCAGTAGTCCTGGTTCACTTATTTTTAGGGGGAATGCAGACTGCATCAGCCATTTCACGATCGACGGGCATTCAGAGAACTGAAATATACAATTACTTATCCGGGCTATTATCAAAGGGCGTAGTCGTTTCAACTCACGATAGGCCGCAGAAATTTTACTGCGATCCAGATATCGCGCTCAAGTTGAATAGATGATAGATTGGACATTCTGCCCCAAGAATCGCTTTATATCTGAAAGCGGGTTGAATTCAAGTGTGTCGCCATCACACGATATCGTCAAGATTAGCCCTGATGGCTTGATTTGGCAAGCAACTCTGTCACCGCTGCAAAGATTAAGGATGGAGAAGTGAAGGCGGCAGAGATAGCGACAGACGCAGTGGGAGCTTCTGAGTTACAAGGCGTGACAAGCTTCTATTTGGGCAATGTATTGTCAATAGCTCTCAAGGGAAGTCCAACATAATGCCAGGCAATGGTATGCTATAGCATGCTCGATTAATGGGGTGGACTCTGACGACACCGTAGTCGCAATGGTTAACGGGGTCAGTAATTGCTTTGAAGCTAGACAAGCTTCGGCTAGTTCCAACCAAGTCGCCGTCATTGTAATGAATCAATGCACAACTACGCAGCAGATTGGTACTGGGAAAATAATCGGAGTAATAGTTTTCGACAAGTAGCATGCAACCATACGTCGGGTGCTCCGGCTAGAGCTGCAGTGCTTCGGATGGTCGTTTTTACCCAGCTCAAGGACTACCTAGCGTGCTACGGCAAAGTCCTTGAATATGTCGAGATGAGTCGCTGAGGCAGATTTTCACATTTCGAGACGGATAAAATCGAGCGCGGAGCACGGCTTTCCGATTCAACGGCTAGGCGCTTTACAACCGGCTGGATATGCTCTGATCCGTCTATTACAGTATGCTCGAGTTACTCTGGAGTTAATGCTGCGAGATGTAATGAAATGAGATGTTGAAATCTGCCCAATGTAATGTATATCGGCGGGCTGTACGTGGGCCCGTAAATTTCAAACATGCTGATCAGCAGATTACATTCCATGTGGGCTTGTGGTGATCCGTCAAGGATACCTATGCTCAGGCTGCTGCCAGAATCAGAATATGATACTTGGAATTCTACGAGGTTATCCACTGGCTTTTTATCGATACTTGCAGCCTGATTAGACCCTCTGACTCCCTAGCCAATATAACACGGTAGTCTCCAGAGTGGTTGACTGCACTCAGTATTGCGAGGAATAGCTCTGCCGGGTCTGCGCGGTACCAGCAACTCGTGTTTGTTCCAGCGATTTGTCCGCGCAAGATTTGTTCCGCGATTGTTAAGTCGATGTATTATTTATCAATACATGCATCAGACTCCCTGATGGTTATGGCATTTTCGAGTTGCTTTTTTTGAAGTATCAGCAGCGCAACCCTTTCACGGTCAGCGTTGTGTAGGACATCGATTTGGAGCTTAAATGTCAGGTTCTCTACAGGCCGGTTGTTTGGGTCGATCCGCTCTTTCAGATAGGACACTCTTTCATTCACTGTCTCTTCTAGGCTCATGTTAAGTGGGGGAAGTTTGTCAGGTTATAACATGGGCGGCACCATTGGAGAGAGTGCCCTCAAAAAGTTGAAAAACAAGGTGCCTTGATTATGGTTACTTGGTTAAAGGACTAGCTATACTCGCCCTGCCAATATTACTAACGCTTCCGCTGGTTCTTTCTCATCAGACTGTTGGCGGTATGAGTGTCTTGGGGCCTGTTTCAGTAATGTATCCGACATTATTTGACACACGTGGTCAAGAAATCACATATCTTGAAATTGGACGGCAAGTTGTAGTCAGGCTAGTCCTCCAAAGTAACCTGATTTCTGACCAACATTTTGTGGTTCTGACTGAAATCAGAGATGAAGCCGGCATTAGTCAATACTTAGCCTGGCAAAGTGGCAAATTATCCGCAACTGGAAATTACACAACTGAAACTTCGTGGGTTCCTGACAGCGGCTGCTATGAGAACAGCAGCGAATGCAATGATGGTTATCAGATCAGAGTATTTGTTCTGAGTGGCCTTGAGAACCCGCAGGTCCTTAGCGAGGTGGTAGTGCGAGACATCGCCGTGATTCAAGCAGGATCGAAGGCAGACAAGATATACGCGCTTGAGTTGGACAGTGAACTACATAGTATCCGATATTCCTTAGGTTCTGGAGGTATTCAAGAAATTATTGCGGATCCTTCACTTGCCACAATTCGCATCCAACTGCACAACGTTGCGGCAGATGCCAGCCTTGAATTGACATTTCCGAAAGAGCTCAATCGATTGCTTTTCCCCGACGCCTCGCCTGAGTCTATCTCGGACGATATGGTAGAACCAATAATCTTCATTGATTCAATCCCCGAGAACCTCAAAGATTTCCAAGTAGTGAATGATGAAATTTCATTCAGTGTGGATATCCCCCGCGGTGCAAAAGAAGTTGAAATAATCGGCGCGTGGCTGCCGTAGGTGGAAAATTTTGCTGTAAATTCAAACAGGTCTTCGACGGAAGCATTTTCTTAACAACGAGATCGCGTTCGCAGACCAAGAAAGTTCACTCGTTGCATTAAGAATAAGGTTCTCCTCCCTCCATCGCGCTGAAAAGTCTCGAGGAAATCAGAGACTCCGAGGGACTTTGGCAGACATACTCCGCATCAAGGAGACTGGTGCAGGTTTCAATAGTATGCGGAATACCAAGCACTTACGCCGCGATAAGTATCAACTTGTCCATAATGCATAATAGATTGTTCTAGGTTATAGTTACACGCGGTACGTTTTGCAGTGCAGCTAAGGCTAACAAAGTTATTCCAGAGGAAACAGTGCAGATCATGCGGCGGCAAAGTGACAATAAAGCGAATGTGTCTTGACTGCAAAGAACCCAGCGCTACGTGGTGTGAGAACTGCTTCAAGTTAGAAGAGTACATCCATGCTGGCCATACAGAGCTGGACTTGTTCTGAGCGCATGAATGCTTATCTCCTGATACTTACGAGCCAGTACGTGTCTTTGTATCAAAGAGTGCTACGCTAGTCTCATTCAGATTCATGTCTCTTAATCCATAAATTTGCAAGCCAAAGCAAGGTGATGATGTACAAGGTATCCCAACTATTTGCGCTCCATGACACAACCACACGAAAAGCGGCTGTGGTTTCTTCAATTGCGATAGTAGTTGTTCTTGTAATCGACTTGCTGGCAACGCGACAGATGTTTCCCTACGACAACTTTTCTGGGTCGGTGATTTTCTCAGCCAACATAATTGTAGCATATGGTATCGGCTCGTATTTCATACTCAGATATGTAGCCAAAGTGAGCCAGGACCTCAGGAGGAATTCTCGCTTTCTGGATTTCTTGTTCAAGGCTACGGTGCTAATTCAAACAGCACTGGCAGCGCTTCTCGCAGCGATGTTTATCGAATTCTATTACAACGATAACAGCGTCAGGTACATGACATATTCTGCATTCTTGCTCAGCACCATCGCGGCTACGGCCATTATGGGAGTGACGAGCTTCAAGTTTTTCCAATGGTACCGTGTATTGGCAAGGGACAAGAGAAACTACTTGATCCTGCTTTGTGGCCTAGCAGCAGGATCCATCGCAATAGCGATGATTTTCGACGCAAGTGCAAAGCTGATGCTCGTAAGAGTGGTAGAAGAGGAATCTCTAGCTGGCGCAATTTCACAGGATACTTTTTTGTACAGAACTGATGAAAAGTATCAAGGCGAGGTACAGTACAAGGTAGTAAAGGGCGATACGACTACGCTGTACATCGTTCCATCATCCATAAGGTTGCTATATCACTATGTAAACGGATGGATTCCCATCACGGTCGCATTTGGTTTCACATGGGCAATCACAGCCGTATTGCTGCGTCAGTTCTATCAAAAGAATGGCAAATTGCCAGTCATGCTCTTTGCACTAATTGTTCTTCCCCTCGTCCTGTTTATGGTTGGTCGCACACCTGACTTGTATTCAGCATTTACGGGCCAGATATGGCACTGGGAGGACTTTCAGAATCCCTATCTTCTCAAGTCTATTTTCAGAGCCGGAGTAATAGGCGGAAGCATATCGTTTGGTGTTGGATTTCTCTTTGTCTCAAGGGCAATAGGTGTGCATAACAAACTGTGGGATTATTTGATAATTGCCGCTATGGGTGCCACCATGATTGGTCTTAGCCTGACCCCATCGGCACAGCAGCAGACGTTTGGAGTTGCGGGCCGATCGCTAATGGTTCTTGCATCTTTCCTGTTTAGCTTTGGATTCTATCTTTCGGCGGTAACTGTGGCGCACGACAACAGGATCAGGCGTTCTATTAGCAAGTTAACGGGCTCACAGATATTGAATTCTGTGGGGGCAGCCCAGCTCGAGTATGAAGTTGAAAAAGCCGTGATCGAAGTCGCAGAGAAAGAAAATGAAATCCTATCAAGGCAAACAGGGATTCAACCAACTCTGGACGAAGACCTGAAGCTGTATCTAGAGGAGGTGTCGCGTGAGGTGCAAAGCTACGATCTCAAGCGAAGAACAAACGTAGGAGTAGCGGCTTAGGTGACTCACCGGCTGCTATCGGATCACTCATAGCAGGAAGTACCTCCTTAAAGAATGATGTGACCTCAGGTCAGTATCTAGGTCATTGGAAGACTCTCAAAAGTTCCGCTAATACATGCTGGGATGTCACTGCGACCACGATGAATGGGTCGGCCTCCACTGCCTTCTTCCTATTAAGCTTCCATGGATGATATCAGGCTAGATGTACGCCATCTTCGGATAATGCAGCAGAACCAAGATCCACACGTCTCATATATACAAAATGCGACCCTAAATTACGCGGCATGAGCGCAGATGACGACACACTGTGCAGGGAAATTGTAGACATCCAAGACAATATCATAGGCGCTGGAATCATTGAAAGTCTTGTCCTAGTCGCCATTCACGTAAGACCCGGGGTTCCTCTTCCAAAACAGGAAAAATTCAACCTGATGTTTGCCCAGTCGGAAGTAATGATTAGCATAGCCAAGACCAATACAGACTTTTTCGGTTATTTTCGATACATCGTGTCGTCGTTTGAAAAGTCCGATATCATGTTTTTCCCATTGAAAGCCAAGAGCGGCAATAGAGACAGGATTCTGGTTATCCAGGTTCTAAGACCATGCGACCATGAAAAAATTTCCAAGAGCGTAGCGAATCAATTGCAGCTAGACTAACATACGTCAGGACAAGGTTTCAGGCTTTAGACTTGATCCCAAGTATTACAGGGACAAAGCTGGCCTCGACGACCTTCGGTAACAGATTGAGGTATCTGACGCAGGGTATGATGAAAAGCATTAGTTTGACGGGGTGGCGTCTGCTGCGAAATTGCAAAGTGACGTTCACCTTAACCGCTGGGTCAGGCAACCCTGATCTAATTCTACAACGATGCATAACAAAATGATAGATCATTCTTCACAGAAGTATCAAATAACGGAATCGCACACATTTAGCGTGGAACCAACTTCAGAAGTTTCTTTCAGCAATCTTGACGGTGCGCACCAATGGTTGAAGTAGGTACAATTATTGCTATCGCGATTTCTGTAATTTTGATCGGAATTGCCGGTTACTTCATCTATAACCGCAGGTTCAGATACTCAAGAAGGTCTCCTTTTTCGAGGTCACGGTCCAATCGGATAACGCCTGAAGGAGAGCCGCTTGAAGACTACAGGGAACCAAGAAATCCGAGGAACATGTTTAGAATAGGCGTACCTGTGATAATAGGTATTATCGTCCTCGTAGTTCTCTTATCTGCAAGCATCAAGATAGTCGAGGCGGGTCACAGAGGTGTGCTGACAAGCTTTGGAGCAGTCGATACTTCTGTGTCGCTCAATGAAGGCATACACTTTGTTACTCCATTTCGTGATAACGTAATTCCAATCGAAATAAGGACGCTAAAAACTGTAGAGAGTGCAGCATCTGCATCCAAAGACTTGCAAGATGTT
>JAKEIF010000208.1 GCA_022545875.1 Nitrososphaera sp. | reverse complement strand
TATAGGACTCACGTCAGCATCATAGCAGACATCCTGTCTACTGCAAAGCAGTACAGCTATGAAGGGTATGACGATGGTGCCTCGGTGACTCACCTCATACGAAAGGCAAACGTCCCTCACCAGCGGTTGAGCGGCATGGTCAGCCTCCTGACGCAGTCAGGTCTGCTATATGAGGATTCGACAAAATATAGGATAAGCGACAAGGGAATACAATTCCTCAACGCCTATACCGAGTTTAAGGGTTTTGCCGAGAGCTTTGGGCTTAAAGTCTAGCTACTCGTCGCCTTCAAACGCCACATCGTCGAGGTCTTCCTCAAACTCGTCGTCTTCATCTTCAAATTCATCGTCTTCTGACATTGCCGCCAATATCCGAGCGGAGCGGTCGTTATAAATTTTGCCAGGTCTGTCCAAAAAGGTTAAATCAGAACCAAAGAAGTTACAACCAGGGAAGGCTTGCCTAGACAGATCTCGTATGGGCTACATGAAGGCGATTCCCGCAGTAAAGTACTCAGGCTTGCGCGTCAGCCGGCGGAAAAAAGAAAATATCGACTCATTGTTACATCTCCCCCATATTTCGGCCACAGACATTATGGAAAACATGAAGGAGAACTAGGCCGCGAAAAGACTGATGCGGAATTTATCCGTAACTTGGCTGATACGTTTTCGGCATGTAGAGAACTTTTGACAGAGGACGGTTCGATCTGGATTGTCATAGGGGATACCCGGCGGAATATGCACAAGCTGATGGTCCCCCATAGACTAGCCATAGAGCTAGTAAACAAAGGGTATACTTTTAGAGAGGACATTATCTGGTACAAAAAGAACAATATCGCAAGCAGCGCAAAAGCAAACTTTACGCAGGCCTATGAATATATCCTTTTTCTTTCAAAAAATGAAAAGTCGTTTACAAACCTTGACGAGATTAGGGTGCAGGGAAATGAAGCCCGGGAAGGCAGGAACAAGACGCCACCTGTGCACCTCCTTCAGCATAGGTCAGTCAACCCCGACAAGGGCGAAATCGCAAGGCTTCAGAAAATAATCCACGGGGCAAAGCCAAATACCCCGTTCAGCGCCCTGCCCTCAACCTCTGAAATTTCGAGGGCATACGGATATGATCCTGAAAAGCATTGCCCGACATGCTATCGAAAATTCAAGAGGCACGCGACGCGAAAACGCGTTGGAGACCACAAGCACTATCCCATCTTTGCAGTGTGCAACCCTTCAGGGAAGAATCCCGGAAATGTTTGGGAAATTTCAACAAAGGCGCACTATGGAAACGAGCACTTTGCTATCTTTCCCGAGGACCTCGTAGCTCGGATTATCAGCTTTGCATCGCAAAAGGGTGATTGGGTTCTTGATCCTTTCATGGGCAGGGGCACAACTGGGATAGTTTGCGCGTTGACCGGAAGAAACTTTACCGGCATTGACCTGTACTCGGAAAACGTCAGGAATGCCGACCAGAACATAAGCGATGCGATTCATGGAAGATACGATAAGAAATTAGTAGAGGACGTGAATCGGCAGGCGGAATACATGAAGCTTGCACAAAATAGCGGCGATCAATCTCTGCAAAGCTTTCTTTTGAGTGAACGAGTCGTATCGCGCTAAGTGCGGTTACACTTTCGCTGTCACGAGGCACGTGCATATCGAGACTGTACAGCGCCTCACTTCGCCGCGGGGAAGGCGTGCCACAACATCGCTGTGCAAGCTTTCAAGGTGCAGGCACTTTTTGCAAAGTGGCTCGCTATAACCCGGCAACTGCCGATAGTTACTAACCTCACGCTATAAAGCTAACCTAGTAGACTTTTTATAGCGAGCGACAATGTCTCATGCATTATGGGCCGTGTGGACAAAGGAGTCAAGTGCAGCGTGGGTGGTTGCGAGAACCAGGGAGAACGCTCAATGAGCGGAAGCAAGGCCGCAATGGCTCCAGACCTCGGGCTTGGGGGAAACAAGCGCATCTATCTCTGCAGGGAGCACTACAAGGAATGGAAAAAGCTCACAAAGGAAGACCGGGACAACGAACGGGCCAGATGGGGTTAAATTAGCATTACTTGTCGTGAAATACCATGCGCCTGCTACAACTGCACTCTGATTTTATAGAATACGAGCCTATTGAAAAGGAAATCCGGGACGCCGAAGACATAGTATCCAGGTCCAAGGTGAGGCTCGAAGAACTTGTTGTTGCGTTTGTAGCAGTCGAAAATGGCGATGATGAAACCGTAGCGGAGGCAGCAGCGGCGGAGATAAAGAAATATCTTGACACTGTCAAGGCCGGCAGGCTTTTGGTCTACCCATATGCTCACCTGAGTTCGGACCTGGCGCCGCCAGTGGTTGCGGCAGGCATCGTCAAAGCCCTCGAGCTGGCCGCAAAAAAATACTTGGCCGAAACTTACAGAGCGCCGTTTGGCTGGACAAAGTCGTTTCAGATAAAAGTAAAGGGTCATCCGCTTGCGGAAAACGCAAAAGAGATATCAAAGCAGGTCGACCACGAGCACGCAGGACACTCGCATGTGCAGGGGGAAAAGGAGTCAAGCGCGCTCAAGGCCGAGGAAAAACTTCAATCCTTCTGGTATATCTTGCATCCAAGCGGCGAGATGGTTCCGATTAAAGAGTACAAGTTCAAAAAGCAGGATCAGAACCTGCAGACGCTTTCTAACTATGAAATCACGAAGAACAGGGCTGTCAGCCAGCAGCCCGAGCATGTAAGGCTTATGAAAAAGCTTGCCATCGCAGATTACGAGCCGGCGTCTGACGCAGGCAACATGCGCTATTACCCAAAGGGCAGGCTCATGAAGTCGCTGATAGAGCAGTACGTCACAAGGCGGGTAATGGAATACGGGGGCATTGAAGTGGAAACCCCGATAATGTACGACGCCAAGCACCCGTCTATGGAGAGCTACTTCAACAGGTTCCCGGCCCGACAATATAGCATTTTGTCGGACAACAAGCAACTGTTCCTCCGGTTTGCGGCATGCTTTGGCCAGTTCCTGATGGCCAAGGACTTTAACATCTCGTACAAGCACCTGCCAGTGAAATTATACGAGCTGACCCGCTATTCCTTTCGGCGTGAAAAAAGCGGCGAGCTCGTAGGCCTCCGGAGGCTGCGCGCTTTTACCATGCCGGACTGCCATGCCCTTTGCAGGGACTTGGAGCAGGCAAAATCTGAATTCAGGAAGCGATTCAAGCTGTCAATAAGCGTGATAAACAACCTCGGACTAGACATCGAAGACGTAGAGATGGCCATAAGGTTCACCGAGGAATTCTACGACCAGAACAAGGAATTCATTACAGAACTAATCGGCAAGTTCGGAAAACCAGTACTCGTCGAAATGTGGAAGGAGCGCTTCTTTTACTTTACGCTAAAGTGGGAATTCAACTACATTGATGCAATGGGAAAAGCTTCCGCGCTCTCGACAGACCAGATAGACGTCGAGAATGGCGCAAGATATGGAATAGAATTTGTTGACGAGGATGGCACGAAAAAGAACCCGATAATACTCCACAACTCACCTTCAGGCGCAGTCGAGCGTATCATATACGCGCTGTTGGAAAAGTCCGCCAAGATTTCGAGGACTGGAGGCACACCTTCTCTTCCACTCTGGCTGTCCCATACACAGGTAAGAATTGCAGCGGTGGCAAAGGACCACATCCCGTACTGCGAGAAACTGTTGGCCGAGCTGGAAGCAAACCAGATCAGGGTGGATATCGACGACCGTGACGAGACAGTTGGGAAAAAGATCCGCGAGTCAGAGACAGAATGGATCCGCTATACCGTG
>JAKEIF010000207.1 GCA_022545875.1 Nitrososphaera sp. | reverse complement strand
CTGTCCTTGCCCCCTGAAACCCCGACGGCAACGACATCGCCGCGCCTCAGCATTGAGAATTTTGATATTGTCCGCGACGTCTTATCCTCTATGGAGCGGAGAAAGCATTTTCTGCATAGATGCTCTCCAGAGTATGCCCGGTAGAATATGCTCGGACTATTCTCACACTTGGTGCAGATCACGGGCGTCAATCGGATTGCAACAGTTATTAATCATTCGAGTGTGAATTGTTATTAAATCGAAAGATTGTACGTCTTTGTGGTACTATTTCCTTCAGATCTCGTCGATGAAACGAATTTGCGAATCTTGGACATATTGATTCATGATGCGTCCAAGCCCTTTGTCGAGATAGCAAAGGAACTCGAAATTTCCGATGCAACAGTGCATATGCGTGTAAAAAGGCTTCTAGCTTCTGGGATAATACGAGGCTTTACGATTGCCATTGATAGCAGGATGCTTGGGTACAGCCATCTGGCTTTTATGGGGATTAACATTCGGCAAGGCTGTGCGGATGAACTTGTGGGATTTCTTTCGCAGCAGGAGGAAATTTTGGAGGTTCACGAAATCCACGGCCGGTTTGATATCTTGTTAAAGATACGCGCAAGAAGCCTGGAAGAGATGAGAGACATTATAGTAAACAAGGTTCGCACGCTGCCGCAAATAAGCGACGCGGAACTTATGACAGTATTGAAAACGGTGAAAGAAGAACATTCAGTTCCGCTTGGAAAAGACATTATCGAAAGAACCGGCGCTGCAGCGACCTAAACTTATTTTTGCTGTTTGTCCTTCTTTGACGACTGCCACCAGTCCAAATAGTCGTCATGATGCTTTTTCTGTGGATCTTCGCCAGATCTTGAAGCCTTGTCACGAAGTTCGTCTATCTTTTCCCGGGTTGCAAAGAGTCCGCAGCTTTTGCAAATGAAATTCTTGCTTGACAGGTCGAACTTGAGTTCTCCGCCGCATTCGGGACAAAAGCTTGCCAAATTGAACATTATCTGGCTATCACCCATAAAAGGTTTTCAAACGGGTCGATCTATTGCACTTAGATATTGCTCTACACGGTATTTGTGAAATTCAATTCAGAAGAATATCTTGCAATTAACGGAAATGAAATCGAGATATCAATCAAGTCGGCCCCCAGACGCGGCAAAGCAAACGCTGAGTTGATAAGGAAACTGGCCCGTCATTTCAACGTCGCCCCCCTAAATGTCAGAATACTATCAGGTACCACTTCACGAAAAAAGACTGTTGAGATTCTATGAACATCTTTGTTCTAGTTCGGTGCATGGACTTTGGTCGTCATTCCACGGTGTGGTCGGTTCGCCCATCGTAAATGCCATGCACCGAGAGGATTCTATTGTATTTTTTGAAATTAAATCTTTACTGTGGCCCATTCAGTTGTGGCATCAACCGTGGCAATGGCACCTGAGTCTACTGTAGCCACCTTGGCGCCAGCAGGCAGCTCAACTACAGGTATCATTGCAATGGCGCAGCCAGAGGCGGTGGTGATATCGGCCTTTGAGCATACCATAGCCTTTGGCGCTTGGTTGTTATCTTTGAGCGAATAAATCGCATACGCACCCACGCTGCTGCCTATGGCATAGGGAAAAATTAGTATGGCGTCCCTTACCGACTGACCATATAGCTCATGGCGTTCATCTGTAATTATTCCTGACTTTAGTTCTATCATGGATAGGAAACTTATTGGCTGGTTTGTCGTCAGGGCAGGTCCTTTCCCGGTTCCCCCGACAATTCGGCGACAGCCTGTAAATATCAAGTCGTGTATTCCCTTGCAATCGTCCTGATGTCCTTTAGCGCTACGCCGACCTTGTTTGAGTGGTTCAAATAATACGCTCCTTTCACGCTGTTTGCCACAACAGAATCGTATTCGTCCTTTGTAACGTACGGGGTAAGGCAGGTACAGGAATCGCACATGAATTCTGCGCCTGATTTTTCAAGTTCGCCGGTAAGCCCTACCTTGGTGGCTTGATTATGGATCGCCTTTGAACAAAAAATCATGCAACGTTTTGTGAATTTTTTCCCTTCTACCAGATTTGACAAGAGTTCGAGCTCATTCATTCCGAATTGTGGGCTCCCGAGTGTAATTACATCACCGTCCTCTGCTGTGTTCAGTTCATCCCTGATATCTTGTGCCTCTTTTTTTCCAAACGAACTCTTTTCCCCTGCTTCCCCGTCTAGCGTAAACATTGCGCACGATCCTGACGTGCCCATCCCGCCGGATAATGCCTTTGCCTCCATCATGGATGGCTTGCTGATTCCTGACAGCGAAACGCTGCTGTCCTTGACTTCCTTTCCCACAAAATATCCCAAGAGTCCAAAGTCAAGCTCGCTTGTAAATTCAAAGTCCGTTGCAATGGTTGTCGTTGGTTTTTCAGATGCGCGTGCTCGGATATCTGACAGCGGCGCCTTGCCAGTGACGGCGCTTGCTAGCGCAGAAAGCGCGCTTTCTTTATTTGTTCGCAGTCCCATCATTGAATTTGAGAACACGGCCGCATTGCTTTCGGCAAAGCTGACCGCGCTGCCCTTTTCCGGAAGTTCAAACACTTCGTACGGAGTACAGGTAAATGAAGGGAGAACTCCTATCTTCTCGTATGCCGCAACGATTCCTGCCTGTTTCTCTCTAAATTCGGATGGAATATGGCCCGGCTTGGATCTGTCATACCCCATTGGGTTAATTGTCGTCTTTACCGTTGTCCTGGCCTCCCGTGCAAATTTTTCCAAGAACTTTAGACCAGAGTCGCCAATGGTGTTGTAGTTGACTCCGGAAATGTGCGCCCACTTTATCGGCACTAATTTTTCTGCATTCGTAGCTTCGCCGATGGCAACCAGTATTCGATATGCTGAGGCCAGTGCTTCCCCTTGCTTGCCATCAAGAGCATCGGTTTCTGGCTTTGTAAGGAGCATTATCGTTATTCACAAATGTTCGCATTCGGACAGTATAAGAACCATTATGCAATTATATGCTCTTGTCTAATCAAAAATAACGTTGGTCGCATCTCGCCGGAAACCCATGAAAGTGATTATTCAAGCGATGCAGGATACCCTCAGAAGAGAGAAACCTCCGCGGCTGACGGCCCTCAAGGGACTGCAGATGGAAGAGACAGGAGATCCATTCAAGATCCTCATTGGCACGATACTTTCCGCTCGAACTCGAGATGAAAATACCACCAAAGTCGTGCGCAAGTTTTTTGAAAGATACACGACTCCGGAGGAGGTCGCCTGTGCAGATATCGACGAGATAAAGAAAATAATACACAGCATAGGGTTCTATAACGTAAAAGCGAATCGCATCAAAGAAGTCGCCAAAGTGTTAGTTGAAAGACATGGTGGGAGGGTGCCATCAAACATCGACGACCTCCTGCAACTGCCAGGCGTAGGAAGAAAGACGGCGAACTGCGTATTGGTCTACGCATTTGACAAGCCAGCGATTCCTGTCGATATCCATGTCCACAGGATATCAAATAGACTCGGTCTTGTAAAAACCAAAACACCTGAACAAACGGAAACAGAACTCATGAAGATCGTCGACAGGAGTCTCTGGACCAGCGTCAACGACACTTTCGTCATGTATGGTCAGAACATTTGCGTGCCGATAAAGCCACATTGTTCCATGTGCAACCTAAAAAATTCGTGCAGCTACTCTATCTCTAATCGGAAGGTTTTCGCCTCTTGACGATCAAGAGTATTGCAATGATACCGCCGATACCCCCTGTGGCGATTGCAGGGATGAGGTATAATGGAGAATCTTCAAAGCTACCAAAGAGAATGTCGAATCTAATATCTCCTGCATGTGCGTTTGCAGGCGATGTTGTTTCATCCTTCCCATAAACAGAAACAGAGCCAACGTTAAATCCATCCATGTCAAATCTATCGATGATTATCCTCTTACCATCGGTGATCGAGAGGCCGGCTGTCGCAGCGTGGGAAATCGATATAGCGCTTTCCGTCGACCAGCCGTTAACGTCGTTTGAGTAGAGCCTAGCGTATCCGGTCCCCGGGAGGTTGACTGCAATCCAGAACTTCATGGCATCTCCGCCATACATCGCTATCTCTATGAATTTTTCACTAGGCGCGGGTTCCTTGATCCGGATAATCGTCTTGGCGCTCTCATCTGCGGCATAAGTCAGGTTGTTGGCTATCGACAGGATCCAGCTCGGGCCCTTTGGCGAATCGTAGTTGTATATTAGCGGATCGTCAAGGTCGCGATTAGCCGCAGAGTATGGAAAGACGAAAGTCTCACTCCTGTCGGTCTTGATAAGCTCATATTCTTGGCTTTGCGCCAGCGCGATAAAGGGTGAAAACAGTAAGGCAAGAACCAGCGAAATCGAAACAGCGTACAATTTCCCAAACGCGGTTTCTCAATATAGTAATATAATTGACACGGATTACTTCTGCATCCGGCGATCAGGCTCTTTTGGTTAACAGAGGATTCCTTTTAAGCCTCCTCGGCGAACTCGGTCAAACCCGATCCGGACTTTTTACCTCTGAATACAATGGAACGACCGTTCCAAGAGTTCCTGAAATAAAGGGCTAGAAAAGAAATACATGGAAGCAAGATCTTGTCTAGGCTCCGCGGTAGATTGTTAACGAGAAAACCTGTACTATCGATAATATTGGCCCTAGCGCTGGTGCTTCCCGTTGCGTCGTCATATGCAGAATCATTCTCAGTTACCACCAACAAGGATCTGTATACCGTTGGAGAAAAGGCAATCATTGTAGGGCTAATCCCTGATTCAGCCCCAGAAGGCTATGCAGTCCTCCTGAGAGTAATCGGGCCTAGTGATTCCGAATGTGCTGTCCAGAATATACTGCCAGACTCGGACTATTCGTTTGTTTCGCGCCCCCTTGACCTCAAGGAGTGCGGCGCAGGGCAGTACACCGTGATGGCCTACTACGCTGATATTTCGACCAACTCCACATTCGCAGTTTCGAATAGTACCCAGACAGGACAGGGAAATAAGCTAGAGTTGCGGTTACTAAAGAGCGTAGCAATTCAAGCTCAGGAAACTGTAAACCAGAGGCTGAGGCAGTTTTTGGAATCAAGCCAAGTACTTCCTGAGGATATTGCGGATAGATACAGTCTCGGCGTCTTTGAGGCTTCTCTTGTCCTCCAAGCAGTCGAATTCGGCAACACCGCAGAAGCAAAGAAGCACCTTATTTTTACAGTCAAGCATTTCAGAGAGGTAATAAATTCGCTGGCAGCTGAGCGTATCGTGTTTGAGCACACAGTTAACCTTGAAGCAGCTAGTGATGATGGCGAAGAGGCTCTGCTTGAAAGATATGAACGGATAAAGGAATTTTACTTTAGACTTGAAGAGCTAGCTCAAAAGAATGGAATGGACAATGAGAGCGATTTTGGCCAGATAGTCTCACTGCTGGCAAGGTCGAAGGGAATGATTGAAGACGGCAATCTCGAGCGAGCGGGCCGGGACCTAGAGGAGGCCAATGAGATGCTCGAGTCGATAAGACAGAGCCTCTATGGTGACAGGGATTCCACATCCAGTCAAGCAAATTCGACTGACAAGGAGATGGACTTCCAGGCAAAGAGACTAGCAAACGTGGCAGATAGATTCGAGAGAGATGCTTACAGCATGCTTGAGGGCAATCCCAGCGAAAGCGTAAATGCGACGATTCAAACCGCGCTTAGGCTGATATCCGAAGCAAGGCTAAACATAGAAAATGGAGATTATAGTGCTGCCCGAAGCAATCTATCAGGGGCGTTTTCAGCGCTTGACGAAGCCAAGGAAAAGGCAAGAGAGGACACTGCAGAACGAAATGAGGAAAACGCTGACGACGGAGATAGTGGGAGAAACAAAGAGTCCAATGAAGGGGAAAATCGCGGATCTGGCAAGGATAGCGACGAAGACGATGATGGGTAGCCATGTTTTAAGAATATTGTTTTTTCTTCCCTTGAAAAGCCTCTAGCGCACTTGACGTTTTCAGCACAATACGCGTACTAGGCGGTCTCGTTTTCAAGTATTTCACGCTGGAACGGTTGTTTCAAAGTGCGAGTTCCGCCATTCCCCTAATATAAGAACACGGCCTTTGAAATGTCGATGTCTGAAAGAAAAAACAACAGAGGCAAGATTGAGATTATGGCAGATGTCTTGTCGCTTTCTACTGCGGGTATAAAGAAAACCCACATAATGTACAGGGCTAACCTGAGCTATGAACAGATAATACACTATCTTACGCAGCTTCTAGGAAAAGGTCTCTTGGCACAAGATGCATCTGAGGGCGCACTCGTCTACAGGACAACCGAAAAGGGCAGAGAATTCCTCAGTTGTTATTCTCGCATGACTGAATTAATAACCGAGACCTATGATAGCAACCCAAAGATGCCGCTGTTGACTACATAGGCATCAGGCAACCAGCACCCACGGGCTTTCAACCCCTTATTTTCTAGTAATCCACAAAAGCACTGACAGCCCAGCAGACTGAGCGGCATTTATTGCAAAGAGGTATGGAGCTGCGGCGTCTACGACATTCTTGATGGATGGACCCGCAGAATAAAGATTAGACCAAAAGATAACAATGACGATATTTTGGACTATAAAGAGCGACGCTACAAGTACAAGCCCGAAAGTAAAGTATGACTTGATAAGTCGAAGGTTCTGGATATATGTCACCATGATTGCACCTAGCAGCCCTATATTCAGCAGGGCGGCAGCTGCAGCGCCTAACATAAAGTCCATCGTTACAGTGCTCCACCCCTTCCGTATACTAATCTACTTTTTCCCAATTCTAGCCAATATCTCCCTGAAGGAAAGGATGTTATTCTCCATTAGAGGCGTCAGAAAATACGTTGCCCCGTACGACTCTTTGTTGTCAGTTACAATAAGGCCGTTTTCAGAAAGCACGCGCAGGTGGTGCACTACTGTTTTGTAGTCAAGTAATAGCTCCTCGGCGATTTGGTTTGCATTGGTGGGCCGTGAATTTATCAGTTCGAGGATTTTGGCCCTGTTCACCCCACCCTTTGTGCTTCCAATAAGGTACCACAAAAGCCGCTTAAACCGCGGGTCGATATAGCCAGAAGATCCCCTCCCATTATCGGTTGCGAGGATAAATGAGAACGTGGGAATACGAAATGCAATACCCAGCCATCCGCCGAGAGAGACAAACATCTTTTAAGAAGTTGCGAGTTCTGGCTGATATAAAGTTGATCTAATCCGGGTCAGATTTGGGTGTGACTTGGGAAAAAATCCTTTATTACTCAGACCATCGAAGCGTTGATGATTAGAAAAT
>JAKEIF010000206.1 GCA_022545875.1 Nitrososphaera sp. | reverse complement strand
TAATCATGAATTTGATGCGCCTCAAAGTAGAGTTGCAACGGCAGAAAGACAACGAGGCATTCTGAAAGCCTAACGCTATCATAAGCCTACGTCGGCTTCATCTTTAATGCCCTCATACAACGCGCTGTTACGTATTGCGAGAAAAGAGAAGAGACAATCAGTTTGCTGAGGTCAGTGTCAGCGACACGGGCAAAAGGCATCGACCCCAGGATACTGACGAAATTATTCGATAGGTTTACCAGGAAGAGCAGGGAACGGGAACGGGGCTAGGAACGTTCATTTCGAAAAACATCATAGAGGCTTAATGAACCGAAGACATGGACCTGTGATAGATCCTTACTAGGTCTGTGCCTTCGTCACGGGCATGGGTCGCTGGCTGGTCGTGCAACCATACCAGAGTATTCTTACAAGTTCCTCCTAGCTACATCGGTGTTTGGTAGTGGTGTGGGTACTCGGGTACCAAAGCATCTGCATTCGCGGGTTGATCCATAATCTTTAGTTTTCTTGCTCTTGCAAGCGGCCGAACTCTCATCTACAGGGGTCTTCTTGTTCTTCTCCCTCAGCTTTGCCTTGTACTTCAAGTTCCTAGGCTTTGTCCGCAGCCTATAGCCGCAGCACGGGCACCAAAGGCCATCCCATTTTATGAATATTTCACATATCTGGCATCGCTTTTGGCCTGATGCGTACCTGCCAGAGCCAACTGGCTTTTGCGCCTTGTGACGGATGCATATACCTTTACAGGTCATTTTTTTATCACCGGTAGTAACCTACTAATGCGTCCTCAATAGAAGACGTCGGATAGTTAGTTTCCTTACCGCCGTTAAGTACACACAATATCTATTTAAGATTTGTACAAATATTTTATTTGCAAAAGCAAAGTTTTATCAGAATTTGTATAATTAAGTCACGCGGTTGATACGATATGTGTCGATTAATTCCCGAATACAAATAATTATTAGCCTATTTTCAGAAATCACGTTTGAATTTTTTCAAGGTTAAATATCGCACGGGTTCGCGGCTGAATCTTAAATTGTTTTCGAAGATGGAGAGGCAATTCACAGCCAGTGCTGGAGCTTCATGAAATCGTCAATAGGCTCTTTCTTTAACAGCTTGATAAGCGCTAGTGCCTGCGGAACTGAAAGCATAGGTTTCTTGAAGTGATTGTCGGTAGCGATCCTGGGGCATGCGACTTGGATAAATGCGTCAATTCCCCGGAATACTTGGATGCGCTCATCTGTTATTTCGGTAAGCGCTATCAACTGCGATTTTCTGCCAAGCTTCTCAAACTCTTTCTTTAGCTCAAGTGCCCTAACGTGAGCGAACTGTCCCTCTTTAAGTCCGATAATTATTCCGAACCTCTCTGCGTCGAGCGCCTTGTAAATGGACAATATCGCACGCTTTTGCAGTCCTTGCGCAAACTCGTTTACCTGTGAGTACTCCTCGAAATACGGATCCAGCATAAAGGTCGGCTTTTCAGTCGACATTGCAATGCTCGCCGCGTGGAACGTGCTCTGACCCAAAAACACGTATGCATCTACCTGCTTTTGGACGTTGTATGCAGGATAGAACTCGCAGCCAAAGACCTGGGCATCGCGAAGCTGGCCCTTGCCTTTGCCTATTATGACGTTGTAGTCGTTAGCTTCGAAAATCTTTCTGACGCCGTCTATCTCATCAAGATGTTGGCTGTCGGTAAGAAGGGAGACAGTCTTGTACTTGCCAGCAAGACCCTGTGCGCATTTCCTTGCGACAGAATCGAACTTGATGTCGTCAAAGGCCCCTATCATGAATACCTTGTCCCCAAACGAGTCCATTGCAACCGTGTGGCCTATATTGAACAGTAGATCTGCCCCAAGCATTTCTGCCGCATGGGTATTAAGATCACAGGATCCCCAGCAAGTATCTCCGATGATATATGCTTCAATTCCGAATTTTTCGGTCACATGATCAGCGGCATCTTGGATTTTTCCTATCAGGCCCTCAGGGCCATTCAAGGCCACGGACCTAGGGCGACGTTCCTCTATTACCTGGAAGATCCTTTGCTCATCAATTCTTATTGTCATGATTCGCTCCTTCCAGGTCTTGTTATCCTTATCGCAAATTTTGGACAGACAGCCTCGCAACCAAAACAGTAAATGCAATCACGCTCCCGCGAAGGAAGGGCCTTTCTCTCTTGTCCATCGCCTTGCCATTCAAATACATTTACTGGGCACACCTCAATGCATGCGCCGTCTCCGACGCAGAGGTCAAAATCGACGGCCACTGTAGTGCCGAAAATGCCGTGAACGCTCGCGGAATCCTTCCATACCCGAAGACCTCCATGGACTGAGGGGTCCCGGTGGAGTTTAAAGTCAGCATCAATCGGCATTATGAGTTCGATAGTATGGGAAAATTAACCAAATTTAAGCATACGCCATTTCTGAATGCAAGCTGTATGGGGATTTTCCCATCGGAAAGAGTCGATCGGAGGATTGGTCGATTATTATGGCATGGAAGCATTGCTAAATCCGAAAACAAGTTTTATTAACTTTACAGACGCATCCGAGCATATGTTGAAGGTAGCAATCATTCTGGGAAGCACACGACCTGGCCGCAATGGCGAGGCAGTGGCCCGGTGGGTTTATGATCTATCGAGAAAGCGCAACGATGCAGAGTTTGAATTGGTAGACATTAAGGACTTTGACCTTCCAATCTTGGACGAACCAGTCCCACCGTCCATGGGTCAGTATACCAAAGAACACACGAAGAAATGGTCAGCGAAAATCGCTTCCTTTGATGCGTTTGTGTTTGTAACCCCAGAATACAATCACGGGATTCCCGGAGCACTAAAGAACGCCATCGACTTCCTTTATCGCGAGTGGAATAACAAAGTGGCTGGTTTTGTGAGTTATGGTAGCGCCGGAGGGGTGCGCTCAGTTGAGCAATTGCGCCTTGTGATGGCAGAATTGCAAATCGCAGACGTCCGTGCGCAAGTCCAGCTTTCGCTGTTTACAGACTTTGAGAACTTTAGTGCGTTCAAGCCCGCGGCTTTTCACGAGAAGTCTCTGAACACAATGCTAGACCAAGTGATAGGTTGGGGAAGTGCGCTGAAAAGCCTTCGTATCGAGCGACCCGAATACTCGATGGCGGCCTGACTTCAAACACCAAACGCCGAGGATCTGAACTTGGCTCTGGTGTATTGCCTGCCCGGACTGTAGCGTCCTTGACCAGGGCTTCAAAAGATCAAAATATGCAGAAACCTGTTCTCGAGGACGCCCGTCAGTATCTTGCAATTAAGGACTATCGCATCTTTGCTATTTCGGCCTTGTCGAGTTTTCTCATCTGGTAAGAGTGCTCAGAAGTTAAAAGCCGGATAAATTCGTCATCGTTTCCTTTCCAATCCATATATTCTCGGGAATGCAGCTGACACAGGACCATTCTGGTTTCATAACTGCTCCACATCAGCAGACATTCGCACGGCAGAAGGATCTGTTCTGCTATCACTAATTCATTCAGCACGTCAAACGAATTAACCGTTAACAATGTTTGTACCTGAAAGATCTCGCCTAGACAAAGAATCGAGACCCATTTCATATCGAGTCAAGATCAAGTAGTAACGAAAATTATCAAACGATTACTTGTTTATGTTGAACAAATCTGCTCTGGGAGATGATGGAATACCACCTGTTGTCCAAGGTCAGGCTAGATTATTGCCACGTGACCGTCAAATTGGAGAACGGGTTTCGTCAAGTACAGTTCTCACTTGCGGATTAGTTTACGGCGGATTCTTTCTTTAGGCTCCGTAGTGCTTCGGCGAGTGTGTTCTTTTTATCGTAATTGCCCCCATTCTTAATAGCGATATTTGACACGATCTGCCTCTCCAGGATTGTCGCTGCCTGACCAAAAATAACTCTTAGTGCATTTGAAAATTCTGCCGGCTTGTCAGGGATTTCGTGTTTCTTGACTCCCAGCTTTTCCAAATGATAGTACAGGACTGACAAGTTATCTACTCCCAAATCTTTCAATACATCTTCTAGGACAGCGAGGTAATCCACTGAACTGTTTGTCAAATTTGTGATTCATGCTCCTGCATTAGACGGCCGAATGGCTTGCGTGTGAAATCCCGGCTTTATTCTTTCTAGAACCTCCGATTGTCTCGAATTCAAAACCAGGCTTTCTTAGCTTTAGCAAGCCGTCGAGCAAGTCTCTAATCTGAGCATGGGATGGATTCCAGTCCTTCAAGTGCTTGATGTTGACATTTAATTTTTCAAGCTGCTGGTACAGCGTCTTGTCTTCCACCGTGTCGACCAAGACGTCTATTTCAAATGGCTTTTGCAATAGCTCTACTATCTGATCGAGCTCCTTGATGGATTCAACAAGTGTTTCCTTAACAAAGGCAGACGCGAATATTATTCTCTGCTTTGGTTGCATCTTTAAGATATGTTTGGCCGCGTCCATACCGTCCATTTTGGGCATCCTATAATCAAGAATAATTACATCATAGGAACAAGCGGACGCATTTTCTGAATTTGATTTTTTGTATTGCTGGACGCACTCTTCCCCATCGTTTGTAGATATTACTTCATGCCCTCTGCTCTCCAGAGCGATCCGGTAGAGCATGGAAATATTTTCTTCATCCTCTGCAATTAGTATCTTCATGCAGCCTATCCTTCACCGATAATGGGGACACCGGTTGTAGGTATGATCATGTATGTAGTACAGGTATACGTCGGTTGCTTTCAGTTCCGATTACTACAATAGCCGAGTGACCTATGAGAACTGATCCCGCCCTTGTCAAATAGCCGGAAAAAGTTTGAACTAGACTACTTTTTTCAATTCGTACGAAGGATAGGGCTTGTTTTCATGAGCTAGGGAAAACAGTATCGTCGGGCCCTCGATGGAGGGCTTTTGCACTCTCAAGAAATGAACTCCGCTCCTGTTCAATATTTGCAGATGGATATCCGAAATAGTCTTGCACAGCGGCTGGGTGTCAAGCCCAGTCCTATTAACGAGCACAAGTAAATCGCCGTTATCTCTAACTACTCTGCATAAATCAACGAGCTTGCTTTTCCAAGCGCTGGATTCTTGCATTTCTTGTCTTTCCGCAAGCCCGACATCCAGTGTGAGAACAACTTGACCTCCGCCCTTTCTTGTCGACCGAAGAGAATTATATTCATTTACCAGCAGATCATAGTTGGCGCGGTCGTCGCTTCCGAGACCTATAACACCGGCTTCCTTGCCTGATACTCCATGAGCAAGGATCCTAAAATTCTTGATGGCATCTGATGAAACAAAAGGTTTGACTAACCTGGCAGACTCTTTTGCGGGCGTGTCCGCCGCGTTTACCATAATGGCACCATTCTTGCTTGACAGTGCATTCAATACAAAGCCGGATAACATCAGCTCCAAGGCAAACTTCATTGTATCCTGATCCGTCTCGATTAGCATGACACTTCCTTCGCGTATTCCACCCAGAATGGTGTCAAGCTGGATGTTGCCGCTGGAGAAATAGCCTCCCTTCAGTCTCGCTGGCTCATATTTCTGCGGATTGGGATATTCAACAAGGCGAAGCTTTGGGAGTATCTCAAATCGAGAGTTCTCAAGTGAATATAGCATGTCTCTTCGCGGTATCGAAGTACCTCTCATTTTATCAATAGTAAGCCTGCGTATCTTTACTGAATCTATCGTGTTGTAGCCGAGTGTGATTATGCCGTCGACGAGATAGGCGCTGTTCCTAGAGTATTCGTCTTCCTCTCCGACAAAGATTATGAGGCTGTTGTGGGCGTCTGCTATGGTAGTGATCATTCTCTCGGTTTTCGCTCTCTCGTCGAAAGGCGTCTCTTTCGCTAGCGTATCCCAGCTGTCCAATACCACGAGAGCGCTGTCCCCCAAGGCGGCATTTGTCACAATTTCAGTGAGGTTCTTTGCACGTCCAATTCTCGCGTCAAAACCCTTAAGGTCTTCCTTTTCCGATTCCTCGGCCTCAAGGACGCTCTCTTTTGACAACAGGCCCTTTATCCAGCTAAATTGCATTTCCAACTTTTCAAGTGAGACACGCGTAGACACGTAATAGCCGCGATAAGCGCCCCTGTAGCGCTTCATGAGTGTAAGAACAAACGTGGTTTTTCCCTGTCCGGGTTCTCCGCGGATTAGCAATGAGCAGGGTGAGGTCTTCAGGAAGCTATCCAAAATTCGAAAGAGCTCACTATTGCCTGGCTCTTGATCCTCCTCTACGAGCATTGCTATGCATGATTGCAGCTAGTTCATTTCGTAATTAAGTTATGGTTGTTATTCCACAGGACTTACAATTCTTTGAGGCAATTACTGGCCTTGTTTGCCGAGCTCTTCAAACAACAGATAATTGACAACCTTGTCGATCTTTGTATTGCCAATGCCCCTCACAGTCACAGTGTCGCCGATTTCTC
>JAKEIF010000205.1 GCA_022545875.1 Nitrososphaera sp. | reverse complement strand
TTCAAGTTACGTTGCAATAGCGAGCGCGCTGTTCTGGCACAAGTCTTTCTTCACAGTCGATGAGAAGAAACTGATGCAGCGTTGGCAGGAAAAAAATAGATAGTCTGTTGGAACATGACTCCCTTTTCTACCTCCAACCTCTAGGGTTATCGCGAGTTGCACTGGATGGGCGAAGAAAGCCTTTTTCCACGAGCGTGGTCAACCGCCTAACTCGTATTCTCAGCCTTGATAACGGTTCTGTAACCTTGCGGTTACTGGGGGTAAATTGCGTCAATTGGGTCTTGGCTTGATGCTATAAATCTCACGCCAACTAATCCTATGGCACTCGTGTCTACAACCTCCGAGATTAAGAAGAGGCTTGAGCAGAACTGGATCCGATTTCTATCCGACAACTCTTCTAAGCTTGCACTAGATCGTATCGATGGTGCCAGTCCACCGTCGGTTTTTGTTGGCCGGTACGGTTATCCAAAAGTCAGGGTTGGGCCCATGATCCCTCCCCTGCATGGCGACACTTCAGTCTTGGACAGTCCTGAGACCTGGGCGGGCAAGAGCATTGAAGAGATCGCCAATTATCGTCTAGCCCTTGTAAGGGGCATCAAGGATCTCAATATCCGAGAGACTTCCGGCCGTTTCATTGAGAACCTGCAGGATCTGGCAATGTCTCAGAGGCCCGTAGAGAGCGAAGCGATCTTTGAAAAACAGCCGCTGAGCGACGTCGATCTTGGAAAGGAGATCCGACTTGATACCGAAGCAGCCCCTTTTGGTCCCGCTGCAGCGCTGAAGAACTTTAGGCTGGTGGCGTCGTCCGCAGACCAGAGAATCGAATCAGCCTACTACGATACCGACTTGAAAGCTTCAGATGCAATCATAGGTCTGTACAAGCGGGGCCTAGAAACCAGCAGGATCCAGCGGGTCCTTAGCGTAGGAATGCTTGGCGGGAAAAAAACGCGCAAGCTCGTTCCAACGAGGTGGAGCATTACCGCCACCGATGACGTGATTTCAAAAAACCTTGTCAGAGAAATCGACGCATATCCGTCGCTAGATGGATTCGAAGTAACGAGATATTCACATCTGGCAAATCAATATGTTGTTATTCTAATACCCGACGAAGTCTGGAGCTTTGAGATGGCAGAGTCATGGTTCACAGCCGATGGGCAGATCGGAATAGGGTCGGACTACGAAGATGCCCGTGGTCTAGGGCATTATCCAACGATAGCGGGTGCATACTTTTCAGCAAGGCTCGCCGTTTCCGAACACTTGTCACAGAGACGGCGTAAGGCAGCGGCGCTTGTCTTGAGGGAAATCCGTCCTGAATATGTAATGCCTCTGGGTGTTTGGCAGATAAGAGAGGGAGTTCGGCAAGCGCTGAAAAAGGCGCCCACTACTTTTGAAAACCTTGATGATGCTATTTCTTTTGCTGTGAGCCACCTATCAGTTTCCAAGGCTGAAATCATGGCAAGAATTCTAATCTACAAAAACCTGCGCAGCCAAAGGCGCATTACGGATTTTGCATAATTCCCAAAGGGTATTATATCTGCCGCGCGCTGATTTCTCTTGACAATGAGCGAGCCGATTCCCGAAGAAGCAAAGCAAGCTGGCGTAAAATATATCGTTCCAATCACAGGGGTCGAAAAATCGATAAAGATGACTGATACTGCAAAGGCAGAGTTGCAAGCTTCAGGGATGATGGACGAGAAAGGAAAACTCAAGATAAAGGGAGTGAGCCCAAAGATGCTCAAGCGAATGAAACTTGAAGCCGTTGACTGCCCTGTTCTCGGTACTTCTGTGGGCTTTCTGCAGTGCTACGTATGCAAGAATTTCTTTAGCAGAACAATGGGTAAGACGTACTGCAAAGGCGAGCCTTTCTAATCGCAAACAAAACTTCATAAATGCAGCCCGTTTTTGCCATAGCTGACTAGATTGTCTTCGCAGCCCGAATCTCCCGGAATAACTGCAAAAAAGGGAGAGAATTTTAGCGAATGGTACACGCAAGTTGTGCTCAAGGCTGGCCTTGCAGACTATGCGCCTGTAAAAGGCTTCATCGTATTGCGTCCATATGGTTATGCGATATGGGAGTCCATACGCGATATCTTGGACAGGCGATTCAAGGAGACTGGACATCAGAACGGCTTTCTTCCAGTACTTATCCCGGAAAGCCTTCTTGGTCGCGAGAAGGATCACTTTGCCGGATTTATCCCCGAAGT
Organism: Nitrososphaera sp.; assembly: GCA_022545875.1. GTDB lineage: Archaea > Thermoproteota > Nitrososphaeria > Nitrososphaerales > Nitrososphaeraceae > Nitrososphaera. The sequence goes on along the minus strand of JAKEIF010000205.1, from coordinate 4,606 downwards.
TTTCTGGGTTACCAAGGCCGGCGACAATGATATCGGCGAAAGGCTGGCGCTTCGCCCTACCTCGGAGACTCTTGCATATTCGATATTCGCAAAGTGGATAACGAGCTATCGCGATCTTCCGCTCAAGATTAACTATTGGAATAGTGCTCTGCGTGCTGAAATAAAAGCGACAAAGCCTTTCATACGGACATCTGAATTTCTGTGGCAGGAGGGACATACCGTGCATGCCAGCGAAGCAGAGGCGGAACAGGAAGTCGCACTGATTCTCGATATCTATAGGGAGTTAATAGAGGAGCATATAGCTGTACCGACCGTAAGGGGATTCAAAAGCGACAAGGAAAAGTTTGTCGGCGCAAAATACACTACCACTCTTGAAGGCATGATGTCAGACGGAAAGGCGTTGCAGATGGGCACGTCACATCACCTTGCACAGAACTTTTCAAAGCCCTTCGAGATCAAGTACTTGGGCAAAGACACACAAGAGCACCTTGCATGGCAGACATCGTGGGGTGTTTCTTGGAGGCTCATAGGCGCTCTTATCATGGTTCATGGAGATGACAAGGGACTGATCTTGCCCCCGAGGCTTGCCCCAATCCAAGTCATTATCGTCCCAATTTTTCGTGACAAAGACGCGCAAGTGGTGATAGAGAACGCGCGTAATCTTGAATCGGAATTGCGCCAGCAAGGCATAAGGGCGCATCTGGACGCTAGGAGCGAGTATACCTCTGGCTGGAAATTCAACGAATGGGAGCTAAAGGGCGTACCTCTCAGGATAAACATCGGGCCTAGAGACATTGAAAAAGGAACCGTTGAGCTGGCAAGGAGGGATACACGGGAAAAATCACCCTGCGGGCGCAAATTAGTAGTAGAAACCGCCAAGGAGATGCTAGATAAAATCCAGATCAACCTGTATGAAAAAGCCCGGACGCTTTTGCAAGACAAAACAGCAAGGCCGCATGATTATGCTGAATTCAAGTCTCTAATGGAAGGTAAGGGCGGATTTGCATCCGCCGGCTGGTGTGGCAGATTGGAGTGCGAGGAGAAAATTAAAGAAGAAACCGGCGCTGATATCCGAGTCATTCCTTTTGATCAAGCCGAAAAACCCGAAGCATGCATTTTATGTGGAAAGCCAAGCGAAAAGGTAGCCATGTTTGCGAGGGCGTACTAGAGAGATTGTTTAGCAGTTGGTAAGTATCGAGGATCTTTTCCCATTCGATCCAGAGCTAGGGTATCTAGGACTCCTTATCCTGAGCTTTATCTTCAGCCTAATCCCGTTCGTGCCTATTCCATATTTCCCTGTCCTTATCACTGCAGCATTTAACAGGAATTTTGATCCGCACTTGATAGCCGTATCTAGCGCAGCGGGAATAGTTGCCGCAAAGACAATCATTTTCTTTGTCAGCTATTACGGAAGGGCGATGCTCAGTGACAAGACGAAAAAACGAATGCTGCCGCTCCAGAGACTGGTAAGCAAGTATGGCTGGCCCGGGGCGTTCATTGCCGCCGCTACTCCAATCCCTGATGATATTATCTACATACCCCTTGGGCTTGCAAAATACAGCCCGTGGAAGTTTGCTACCGCTACTTTCGCAGGAAAGGTAGTCATGAACGAGGCAATCGTCTGGAGCTCGATATTTCTAGGCAGACCTTTCGTGGAAAGCTTTCTTTCAGAGACAACTGATCCATTCAGCTTGATAATAGCTGCAATCGCAAGCATTGCCATCCTTGGTGTCGTTGTCTACTTTTCTCTCAAGATCGACTGGGGAAGGCTTATTGGTCGCTGGTTTCCCTGGACACTAAAAGATGACAAGGACGCTGACGAAAATGACAACTACTCGAACGGCAAGGGTCAGTCGGGCGGCAAACCTTAGCCCAGCCTTCTTTCAGACTCGACGCCGCGTTTTAGTTCAATATCGGCATAATCCTCGTTCATGCCAATTACACAGTCCGTGACTACGGTCTTGACCAATTCGAATTTTATCTGGCCGGTCGGAACCTTGCCTTGCTCTTGCAATGTCACAAGTTTCTGACCAAGAACGTCTTTATGCTCATCGCATACGACTGCAAGCATGTACTCTCCCTCCTCTGACGATACAGATACTACAAAAGCAGGTGGCAGTAGGCATGGACGCCCTTCAACTCTAATTGAGCACTTTTCAGGAAGGAGCACGTCCTTCCAAGGGTAACCACACAATATAAAACATGCACGAACATCGTTCACCAAGAATCTGAATGGGCAAAAATATGGAGTCGAGGATGATGAACTTTGGTTTATAAAACGGTGATGATTCTGTCTCTTCATATGGGTAGTAGAAGGCGAAAAACCCTCGCAAGGCCGGCCCGCAAGAGTCGCAGAGTGGATGGCCGATGTCCTAAATGCACGACTATTGTGAAATTCAATGTGTCAGGACCCGTCGGCGACGAAATATACGAATGCACCGGTTGCATGTCAAAGTTTCACATAGACCAACTCTGACCGTACTTTTTCTTAAACTCGCAAGGCTCCGCAGTGAGTCATAATATGTTTATGACTCGGAAGTCCTCTTGAAGGAAACCTCTGGCTCGTTTTCCAACTGGATGGTGGTGTGTCTGATATTGTATTTTTCTGATAGAGTAAGGTTTAATTTTTCAAGAAGCTTGCCTGATTGGCTGAGCATTTGATCTCTGACCACCACGTGCCCGCTTAGGGCGTCCATGCCTGAAGAGATAGTCCATACGTGCAGGTCGTGCACGTCGACCACTCCGTCTACCTGTTTCATGGAATCAGTAACGTCTTGAATATTGAGCTCCTTCGGCGCCCCCTCAAGCAGTATGTGGGTGCTTCCCTTCACAATTGTGTATGCGCTTCTGGCGATCAGGCCCGCAATAAGAAACGCCACAAGCGGATCAAGGATCACTATTCCGCTGTAGAATGCTACAAAGCCCGTGATTATGACGGCGACAGACGAGACCATGTCATAAATCACATGAACGAACGCGCTCTGAATGTTGATGCTTTTTTTTGCATGTCCCTTCAGCAAAAATATGACGACAAGATTCCCCCCAAGGCCAAACCCCGCGGCTACGAGCATGATTGGGGCATCGATCTCGCGAGGCAGCAAGACGCGCTGAAAGGCTTCGTATAGGATCCAGGCTGAAAGTATGACCAGGGCAATCCCATTGGCCAGTGCCGCGAGGACCTCCGCTCTGTGGTAGCCAAACGTCATTATCCCCGAATGGCTCCGCGTTGCCAAGATCACTGCGAAAAGGCTGAGGGTGATAGCAATAACATCGGTAAGAACGTGGACCGCATCACTAACTAGTGAAATGCTGTTGCTGAGAAAACCACCTCCAAATTCTACCGCCGCCACCCCTGCGGTGACAGCCAGAGCGAGCTTCAACAGCTTTCTTGGCTGCTCTAGGTTTATGCCCAACTATGATGATAGCTGACGACTATGCTTTTACGGTTGCTATTATTTTCCTTCGCTCGCGGCAATCTGGGCGAGTGGCACCTGTGCTGGATTCTTGTACTTGACAACTTGGGATGCCCCATCTCTTGGATATACTCCGTATATCAAGGCGGCCTTGGATACTGTAGAGTCCTTTAGCGTGACCATTATGATCTGATTATCTTTTGATCGCTCAAGAAGGACCTTGGATAGTCTTTCAGTATTCTGCGCGTCAAGGTGAGCGTCAACCTCATCCATAAGGTAAAACGGGGACGGCTTTAGCGACTGGAGCGCCAGTAGAAATACTGTAGCTGCAATTGTCTTTTCCCCGCCTGAAAGTGCAGTCGATTCTCTTGAAACAGTTTTGTTTGGGAACCTTACCAAGAGCATTACGCCACTTGAGAAAATGTCTTCTGGATTCTCAATTTCGAGTCGAGCCTCGCCTCCGGTCATCTTTTCAAAGGTAGCCCGTATATCAGAATCCACGCGCTGGAACGCCTCCATAAAGACGTCTTTTTTCTCTTTTTCAATATGCTGGATGAATGAGACTATGGAGTTGCGTTCATTTTCGAGCTGGTTCTTTCTGCCAGACATTCCCCTATACCCGTCCATTACTTGGACGTACGACTCGTCTGCGCGAAGATTGATCTTGGTCTTGACCTCTTCGTTTTCTGCGGAAAGTTCCCTTATCGCAACTTGAACGTCCATCTCCTCTAACAGGTTCTTGTAGCCAAGCCATAGGAGATCGTTTGTAAGCCGAGATTCGTTTGCCGTAAGATCAGAAATGTCCTTTCGAAGCAGGGCTGATTCTCTCTCTATCGTATTGTGTTCCTTAGACAGTCTACGCTCGGACTCGGATAGTGTCTTTATCTTTTTTTCATATTCCTGAAGGACCGTGTACGAATTACCTGACGCGTCTATCACTTGTTGCTCCTGGTCTCTAAGACCCTTGAGCTCTGCTTCTAACTGCTGATACTTTACCCGCAGCTCCTCGATCTGCTTTCTTCTTCGGTCAAGTTCAAGGTCGAGCCTTTGCTTTTCGTCGTCCAGTTCCTTGAGCTGTGATGAGTCGAGCTCGAGGCGGCTTTCTATCCCTCCCAGAGTAGAGCTCACTTGCGTCAGTGCAAAACTTGCAGTGTCGATTGCTTTATTTATCTGGTTTCGCTGCTGATTCTTTT
>JAKEIF010000204.1 GCA_022545875.1 Nitrososphaera sp. | reverse complement strand
GTTACCGCCGCTTTCGGCCTTGCGCTCGCAGCAAAGGCCAGCAAGGCGAAAAAGCTGCCGGAATTCATGACCGAACTTGACACGGCTTTCAAGGTCCTGCAGTCAACGCGTCCAACCGCGGTGAATCTTTTCTGGGCCCTTGAGAGGGTGATGGGAAAAGCAAAGCGCGCAAAGACCGTCGACGAGGCAAAGGCTGCTGTAATTGAGGAGGCGAAAAAAATGTCTGAAGAAGACATCCAGGCAAATAGGCAGATGGGCTCTAATGGTGCCCGACTCTTTGCCGACGGAGATGTCGTGCTTACCCACTGCAACGCTGGCTCGCTTGCCACTGTTGCCTACGGAACCGCGCTTGGCGTGATAAGATCTGCAAGAGAATCCGGCAAGCGGTTAAGCGTGATTGCCACTGAAACAAGGCCTGTTATGCAGGGCTCAAGGCTCACCGCGTTTGAGCTGCAGCATGACGGGATTGACGTTAGCCTTATTCCTGATACTGCGGTAGGCCACATGATGGCCCGCGGAGCAATCAAGCGCGTTATCGTCGGCGCAGACAGGGTGCTGCGTTCAGGCCACGTCTTTAACAAGATTGGGACTTACCAGGTCGCAATATTGGCAAGCAGGCACAAGGTTCCATTCTATGTAGCGGCGCCGCTGTCCACTTTTGATTTTGAAAGCGCGCCGGGTGACGTCGTGATAGAAGAGCGGTCGACAGACGAGGTGACCAAGGTGGGGCGCAAGCGTGTAGCTCCAAAGGGAGTCAGGATTTTCAATCCTGCGTTTGACATGACACCACCGGAACTGATAACCGGCATTATCACCGAGAAAGGCGTGCTCAAGCCTCCTTTTGAAAAGAACCTGAAGACACTTCTAGGCTAGCGAAAGTATTTATCGTGTTTTGCACATTTTATTAGCAAAATGTCTTCCGCCGGTCAAGCAGTAACAGAAGAACAGGTATACTCTGCCCTGAAAAAATGCATGGACCCAGAGATACCGGTGAATGTAGTTGATTTGGGATTAATATACGGCGTCAAGGTAGATCAAGGCAAAGATGTCGACATCCGCATGACGATGACTACCAGAGGATGCCCTCTCCACGATACCCTCGTAAGCGACGTCAAGAGGTATGTTGGCAAGATTCCGGGCATCGGAAATATTGGCGTCGAAATCGTCTGGGAGCCCGCGTGGACTCTTGAAAAAATGGATCCGTCGGTCCGGGAAAAGCTCGGGTTTGGCAAGCCCAAGCTGCGCTTCCAGATTGACTATGAAAAGAGCAAGCCTCTGAAATCCGGACACTCTACAAAGCAGGAGGATGGCTCGCTTATCCTTGTAAACGAAAAGGAGCAGGGCTTTATGGTCAATGAAGCGATAATAGAATTCTGGAATACTTGCGACGGAAGCAAGACAATGAACCAGCTCACTGACCAGTTCTCTGCAAAACTTGGAATGCCAAGGCAGCAGGTTGAGCAGGAAGTAGTCCAGCTCGTACAGCAACTTTTAGAAGCAGAGCTGCTAAAGGCCTAGGCTATGCTTTCTGGCGACAAGCTCGCCCTCTATCCAAGAGTAGTTATGGAACTTGGCATGGGAGACGGCAGATTGCTCGGCAGCCTTGCAAGGGCAGATAACCGATCGTTGTACATCGGCATTGAAATTGACGAAACGCAATGCGGAGAAGCCCGATCCCGGCTGTCAGCCGAAAATATCATGCTGCTACACGGTTCGTTTGAAGATTTTGTCCCGACACTTCCAGACTGCTCTATCGACATGTTTATGGCTGTACTTCCAGATCCCGGGTTCATTGACAGAGGCCGTTATAACACGTGGAAGCCATTCTATGCACGGCTTTTATCCAAACTAAAGCGCGGCGGGACTTTTCAACTTGTTACCGAGTTGACCGATGATCTTTTGCAGCCTGTCAGCGACGATAGCTATCACGAATGGACAGCATGGCTCATGCAGACCTTTGCATCCCTTGGGTTTACGGTTGCAGGCTTGCATGACGGTGCGCCGCCTGAATATTCCACCAGATGCCTGGACCAGTTCAGGGGAGATACTCAGAGAATAAGGATTGTTACAATGAATTTAACAAAGCCCTAGTCTGAAACTGCCAAACCGGCTTTATAGTTTGAGCGCGGATCAAGCTCGATGCGTGCCTTTGCTGCAATTGCCTTTACTTTTATGTTGTTAATTCCCTTGGCTGCGGCACAGCTAGCCGGGCCAGAGTCGCGGGGACCTAGATCCGAAGTCATCTTTGGAACGGATCCTCGCTATGTCACGCTCACCTTTTATTTTGACAACGCCACCAGGATGCAAGAGATAACGGGGATCCTGGGCGACAAGAACGTCACCGACGCGGTATTTTTTGTAGACCCGGCCATCGCCAGAACCAACTCCTCGACCATCGACACTGCAATACAGATGGGCTACAATATTTTTAACTGGACAGATAAAAGCGCATACGATAGCCGGTACCCGCCGTCACAGTTCAACAACATTACGCTATCCGACAGGTCTGTTCTTGGAAGGACAAGCAAAATGGCAGATGTTGCCGCGTTCTATGGCCTTGCCCTCCATTCTGCCAATTCAAGCATTATTGCCTTTACGCCCCCCATCCCCCCAAGGGTCAACTATAGCACGTCCATCGACATGCTTGAGGAGCTGCTAGATAGCAAAGCGAGGACGGTAGTATATTCTTCCGAACCCGCATCAAACCCGTCCCGCCTTTCGATGATTGAGCCAGTCCCCGACACGGAAAGCGTCACGGCTATAGGCGCCAACACCACATCCAGTATAGTCATAGATTCAGGCTCCTGGAACATGAGCAGGCTCCAGGGAAGGTACCCTGCGGACATCGCGATTCTGTCGGGCCAGAACGGCATTGCCTACCTAGTAGACACTTCTGTCATTGTAGAGGAGGACGCACAGCTAGAGATCAGCGATTCCGTGGTGTGGATTGCCTCGCCGCCGAACGATGACAAAGACAGGAGGATTGAAGTT
>JAKEIF010000203.1 GCA_022545875.1 Nitrososphaera sp. | reverse complement strand
TCGTTTTCTGAGTCTCGGTTCTGATCATTATCGGTGAGCACTAGTTTCATTTCTGAAGCAAATGTCAGGTCATCTGACTGAAGTTCAATTTCCCCATCAAGGTCTTCTATTACAATGCTTACTTCCGAAGTATCGCCGGAATCGTTAACTTCTGGATCGTCGAGTTCTACATCTATTCCACCGTCGTTGTCAATATCCTCATCATAGTTTGCCATGTCATTTAGATTAAAGACCGTAGAAGAGCTTGACCATTCGAGAAAATCAATATTTTGATCGCCAATATCGGAGGGATCTTCTGCGGCAATATCAGGCGTGAGGGTTATCTCTGCTTCAAATATCGCGGTATTTGTACCACTCTCTTCGAATTGAACTGCATCTTTGAAGGTGCCACCGTCCAGGTCAAATAGCACGCTCATGTCTTCCTCCAGAACCATGAATTCATCTGATCTTGTGGGATTGAGATTGGCGTCTAAGTCGTGAATACTCAGATGGACAATGTTGTTTGACCCATAGGCTTGTCTATCTGCAGACAGCTCTGCCCGGGCTTCTTCGTATCTAAAGCGAACCTCTTCGCTCTCATATTCGACTTTGAATTCAACCTCGCTAAATACTGATTCGCCAGTTTCCAGCTCGGCTCCTGTTCCAAAGGTTATTACAGGCGCGGCCCTAGGTCCTGCCCCTGACATCCCTTCTGCAAGATCGTTATTTTCGGGATCCAATTCGTCGAGATCGAAAATTGAATCAGAGTGCATTAGAAAGAATTCAAAACGCCCCGAGCCTTCACTTGTATCTGGGACTTCTGCCGTGATGCTACCACTCGATGCGCCATCTGCATCGACTCTTACAGTGACTTCCTCGCCCGCATCGCTGTCGGCGGATTCATCTCTTATTGTTACCCGGATGATCGCATGTCCAAAGAATGACTTCTCGCTACCGGCATCGTCCATGGAAGTCTGAATGCTGACATCGTTGCTGGTCTGGGCATCAGCATGTGGAAGAGGGGTCCCGCCCGGTCCACTAAAGGAGGCAAAAAAAGGCAGACTCGTTGAACCAGATCCTAGAACAAGTGAAAACATGATAACAAGAGCAATAGACCTTTGTCCCCTTGAGATCAAATAGAAGCCTCAAGGGCATTCATGTAGTGAGAGGTGCTCAAATTCAGAGTGTCAGAAACTCGCATGATATTGTCGTTTGCTCGATAGTATTCACTTATCTATTAGTATACTCTTACAGGGTTCTATAGGATTGGCCTGCAATCCAATGATAGACGCATTTATTCCCAATTTGTGGAAGGTATCAGCAGGTTGAGCACTGATTCCAAGAATCAGATCAAGAAAACAAGCCGGCGTAAGGCAGACCTCCGCAATGAATGCGCTATGTGCCGACGCGCTATTAGATCCAAAGCTGAGCCATTAACTGTGGAGCTATCCAGAAAAAATGAAAAGCGGGTGATTCTAACATTTGACAAGAAAGAATGTGTTCTTTTGTTTGAGCGACTACGACGGATATATGGCGATGATTTTTTCTTCGAGGTGGCTCGATAGAGCGCATAGCAGAATTTCTAATACTACAAGAGCCAATTCCTTGGGCTTCAACTCCAGAGATTTACTGGAATGTCGTCATAACCCTTTTGCCTCGTAGCTCATCTGCGCTTGAATTCTGGGTCGGATCTCTACTTACCTTCTAGCTTTGTAGGTAGTGAAGGGTTTCCAAAATCGTCAGAATAGGCAGAGAAGATCTTTAGTGTCTGCCCGTGCTTTATTTTGTAATCGCTTAATTCCTTGATATACATTCGGTATTCGTCTTTTAGGTCCATCAAGCCCTTTGCCGTGTTGCCTTCAATAAGAATATGCAAATTGTCACCAAGATCCATTACGCGCCGAGCCATTATAATCCCTGGTCCCCAGACATTCTGGTTGTCGTTAATGTCATTGTGAATGAAAACGTGACCTGAGCCGATGCCTATTCGAGTCCCCAATTTCTCGTCAACATCCATTCGCTCATTATGTGATTTCAAAAGTTTGTGTAGCTCTATGCTCAGACGGAGAGGATGCTCGGCGCTTTGCAAAAATCCGATAGCCATTCCGTCGCCTGTCGGAAGCACAATTTTCTTGTCCTTTGGGACACCCTTGAAGGCACTGCAGGACCGGACAAGGGTGTTTAGAGCGGCGATCTTTTCCAGCTGTCTTTTCACAGACAAGGACGGATCTGATAAACCCACAATATCAATAAAGAAGAAATGCAGATTTACGACATCAGATGGAAGACCAACAGAAGGAGAAATACTAGGCCCATAGACACTTGATAATTTCTTGTATGTATCCATGCATGAAGCAGTATCAAATGGATTATCTTGATACATCAGTGCATCTCCCTTTATTGGCTTTCCACAGAGCGTACATGGTTTCGAAATGGTATCTGAGCGTGGGTCTTCAAATTTGAGTTGGCCGTTATCGCCGATCTTGAACCCAACCCATTTCGTGGGCGTATTTGGATGCCCTCTAAGTGAGAAGAGCCTAATACTTCGACTAGGGGAGCCTTTTTCCTCCGCCAGTTTCATTTCTACTATCCCATCGAGCATTGTGGAAACAGAATAGGCGACACCTTCGCGTCCGGCGTTTGCATTGGCGGCCACAGGAAAAGTAAAAACTCCGCTAACAGCTTCTTCTCTCAAAAGCGAGAGCAAAACTGTAACGAACTTTATGACCGTCCTATCCGCAAAAAAATGCTCAAGGTAAGATACTGAATCAAAGACCAGTCGAATTCTTGGTTTTTCTAAATCCTCTACAACACTTGGGGCATTGTGCGGGCCTTGAGTATTTGCCTTTGACTCTCTTATCGACGAGATTGTCTGCTGAATCCTGTCAAGCAGTAACAAAAGGTCCTTGGGATCTCCATCATCCCTATGAGAGCCACTGCTATTCTGTGCTTCTGGATAATCCTCCAAAAGGTACCTCGATCTGTCAACTTTGCTTGAGACAATCGTAGAAATTGGGAGAAACTGAAAAAATGTCGGTTCAAAACTAGGAGCGTTTGAAAATAATGCGAGAAATTGTTTCTCCGTCATATCTGAACTTAACAGTATGCAGTATTCTTTTGATGATTGACCCTCCAACAGGAACTGGCGGCAGTACATCGTTTTCCCAGAGCCGGGCGGTCCAAACAATCCCAAAACCGGCGACTCTATTACCGTGTTTTTGATAGACCGCTCAAAGCCAGGAATTGAAATAAAATTGCCTAGCTCGGCGGGAGAATGTCCTTTCACTCTAGTTTGCACAAAAATCCTCGCAGTAGACCAGAGACAAGCAAAATTCTATTACTAGCGAATGTTTTGATCATTTGCAAGGCTCTCTATTTGTTTGGCAAATGGATGATCCGGGTATTGCAATATTGTAAGATACTCTCTTTTGCTGAATTGAATATCACAGTAGCAAGGAATCGATGACAAGACGCCCATGCCAACATCCTTTGACAGCTGCGCCAGGTAATCTGGAGTAAGCGGTCTGGTCTTATTGTCAACAGCGTCGGTATGGACGCTTGGGAGACAGAATCCATCCACTCTGTTCATTAGCAAAAATGACTTTGCCCCAAAGTCTGTAAACGAAGTGTAAATTTCATCTGCCATCTTTTTTGTCCCTCTGACGTCCAGATCCCCCATCTTTAGTGTCAGTAAAATGGTGTCGGCAACTGCGAGTGAGTTTATTGACCAATGCCTAATTCCAGGACTGGTGTCTATGATTAGGTAATCCGCGTCAAAATCCTCCATGAGTTCCTCTCGCAATTCTACAAACCTTCTCAGAAGCTGAAGTCGGCTGTTATTTTGACTGCCTGCCTCAAGCTTGTTTATCTCCTCCTTCTTTGGATTTGAAAATGCCGCGTATAGCTTTCCATTTGACGCATCCGGCAGCAAGTCAGATAAATCCTGCAAAATGTCCTTGACACGCTTTCCTTCGACATTAAGATAGTCATTTAGCCATACCTTTGGTTCCTTGTCAAAATAGGTGTGAAGGCTCGGTGCGTAGACATCCAGATCAAGCAGGAAAACCCTTTGACCGTTTTGTGCCAAGTATGCAGCTAGGTTCGCAGCGATTGTCGTCTTGCCAGTTCCCCCCTTGTAAGAATGGAAAGCCACTGACTTGGTCATATAATGCGACGATCCTTGGGTAGGGCTCTGTTTCTATTTAGCGCTTTCTATCGAATTACCATTCGGCTAACAGATCGCTTCAAGTGGACATTACCGTAACACCTGAATTGTTTCCCCAGGATTCCCGAATAGTCAATAGACGTGCCACTCAATGATGACAGATCCGGATTGCAAATCTCCATTTAGCTATTTAGCCTAGTCTTCCTGACTTCCACCAATGCCTCTTTGAGGTACGATTTCAGCTCCTCTTCATCAGTTGATTGCTGTTGAGATCCAGTCTGCACTTCTAGGAGCTCCTGCTGATCCTTTGTAATCCGAATCACTCTCCTTTGCAATTCCTCTTGCAGAGCCGCAACACCCAGGTTATCGAATAATTCTGATTCTCTTGAGGCTAGATGCTTGATAGATTTGCGAACGCCGACGTCTTTAGAAATCGCAATTGCCGCAAAATAAAATCCGACGCTATACAAAAAGACGCCCAGACTCGAGAAATAATTAAAGTAAAAGAAGAATGGAGGATAGGGCACGTGAATCCAATCAACTAGGTGACTAGCAGAGCCTGCTCCCGCTACTAGAAATATCATTACACCAATTGCGCATACCGTCAGATGATGTGCAACTGTCTTGTGATTCTCTTTTCTGACAACTCTTGCCATTATCAGAAAGAGGACGGCAAATAGAATACCCGATGCGTAGAATGCTGCGCCTGAAATTGATGCTCTGAACAAGACGGTGCTGCTTCCAAAACCACCAAATATGAAGACGGATCCGATCAGCATTGCCGCAAGTGGCAAAACTGTCAGTGTCCAATATTTGACAGTGCCGATCTGATTGGAATAATTGCGAAGTAACATTACAGTTGCAAGCCAATAAAGGCCAAGTGCGACCCTACTTGGGATCAGCCGCAAGAAAAAGGCATCTCCAGCAGCAGAGCTTTTGACGTT
>JAKEIF010000202.1 GCA_022545875.1 Nitrososphaera sp. | reverse complement strand
CATTACCTGGAGCCTTTTAAAAAGAAGGTGTATGTATGACTCTGGATAGACACGATGCCTGATTTCGGAAACGAGTCCTTGAGGTGGATATCACTGCTTCTCATGATCCATCGTCGCTATCATGTCGTCAAAACTTGAGTCATTAAGGGCCCCCTCAAGCAAAAGCGTGGTCCTGAGATGCTTTGCCAAGTCAGTCACCGTAATTATGCCCACTATCTTGCCGCCTTCAATTATGGGCAGCCTGCGAATCTTGTGGTTTACCATCCTCTGAACGGCTACCTCTATTGGGGTTTCGGGATCTGCAGTCGTCAGGATTTTGGACATGATTTCAGATACTTTGACATCTGCAATGGGGATTTCCTTTGCACACACCTTTTTGATAAAATCACGCTCAGTTACTATCCCAACTGGATCGCCATCCTTTACCACAAAGAGGGAGCTAATGCCTTTTTCACTCATCCTCTTGGCAGCTTCTAGCGCGGTGTCCGAGCCGTCAATCATGATAATTTCCTTTGTCATAATATCGCGTACAACGCTAGCTGCCATTCACTGGATACCTAGCCAATGAAAAATAAAAACAATGCTGCTGGGAGTCGGATACAATTGCGAGTGACCGTTTCATCCGCACGACGAAGCTATTAATACGGAGTTGCATGAAGATCGCGTCGTCAAAGATGACCAAGATCGGGATTGCCGTTTTCCCCGGTAGCAATTGCGATCGTGACGTTCATCACGTCTTTAACAATGTTCTCGGCGTTCAGGCGGATTTTCTCTGGCACACAAAAGACAGGATATCCGGGTACGACGCAATGATCATTCCAGGCGGCTTTGCCTTTGGCGACCGGCTAAGGGCAGGCATTATCGCAGCGCACAGCCCAATAGTGCAGGAAGTAAAGCGGATGGCAAAGGATGGAACGCCCGTGCTTGGAATCTGCAACGGTTTTCAGATACTGGTCGAGTCAGGCCTCCTGCCGGGAGCGCTGATGATGAATGATTCACTGCGGTTTGTTTGCCGATGGACAAAGGTCCAGGTAAAGAATAAAAACACTCCCTTCACACGCGAGTTTAAGGAGGAACAGACGTTCAATATTCCTGTGGCCCACGGCGAGGGTCGCTACATGATCGAACCGGGCATGTTGAAGGACTTGAGGCGCAAGAACCAGGTCGTCCTGCAGTACGACGGCGATGATCCGAATGGCTCAACTGACCTGATAGCGGCTGTTTGTAACGAGCAAGGAAACGTGATGGGAATGATGCCCCACCCTGAGCGGGCAAGCGAGGAGTTGGTTTCAGCCGGCAGGGGTAATACTGCAATCACGATTTTCAGATCACTTGTTTCTTATCTCCAACAGCAACAGGCTCTAGTGTAGCACGATGGGCGTCCTGACCAGACGAGAACTAGAGCATCTCGAACAAAAGCTCAATAGGAATGCTAACGAAACGGAGCAGGACATCGTTGGGGCAGAGTGGTCAGAGCATTGTTCGTATAAATCCTCAAAAAAATACCTCCGATTGCTGCCGACAAAAGGAAGACGGGTAGTAGTAGGCCCGGGATACGATGCTGGGGTACTTGACATCGGAGACGGCTATGTCCTGACGGTTCACATAGAAAGCCACAACCATCCCTCTGCAGTAGAGCCTTTCGGCGGTGCCGCGACTGGCGTCGGAGGCGTCATACGCGACATAATGTCGATGGGGACGCGCCCTATAGCAGTTCTTGACGCGCTGCGGTTTGCTCCTATTCTTGGGAGGGCAAAATCGTCGTCAAAGTCAAAGTGGCTTTTCAAAAATGTCGTAAAGGGTATAGCTGATTATGGTAACTGCATAGGCATCCCCACTGTGGGCGGCGAAGTAGAGTTTGATGCCTCTTATGAGGACTATTGCTTGGTCGACGTTGCTTCTGTCGGGCTGGGCCGCATGGAAGACGTTGTCGCAAACAAGGCAGATGCAGGAGACATCATTGTCTTGGCGGGCGGTTCTACCGGACGCGACGGAATTCACGGCGCGTCATTTGCATCAAAGGCACTGGAGGCAGAGAACAGGTCCGCGGTTCAGATTCCAGATCCGTTTCTTGAAAAATTGTTGCTTGAAGCGACTATGGAAGCAGTAAGTCTCGGCTGCATAAAGTCAATCAAGGATCTAGGCGGTGGAGGCTTGTCGTGCTGCCTTTCAGAGACTTCGGACAGCTTGGGTCAAGGATTCGATGTTGACCTAACAAAAGTCCATGCAAGGGAATCTGGCATGACTCCCGCGGAATTAATGATATCCGAGTCACAGGAAAGGATGCTCTTTGTGACTGATTCAACCCGCCTGCCTGTCTTGCAGTCTGTCCTTGACAAGTATCAGATAAGGTATTCCATTATCGGATTGGTCCAGCAACACCAGGACCTGATAATAAGAAACAGCGAAATGATCATTGCCCAGATGCCATCTGAACTTGTCGCGCATGCGCCCCTGCTTGATAGAGCGGCACGCAAGCCCGCGTACCTTGACAAGCTCGCCTCGATACGCCGGCCAGCAATTCCATCAAACCTGGGGAAGGTCCTTCTTTCCCTACTTTCCAATCCGACAATAGCCAGCAAGCGCTGGATCTATCAACAGTATGACCACGAAGTCGGGGTAAGGACTGTGGTAAAGCCTGGGTCTGCAGACGCGGCTCTTTTGCGTCTCGACAGAAACGACAAACTACTATCGGTAAAACTGGACGGCAACTCCAAGCACTGCTATTTGGATCCGTACCAAGGGACTCTTGGCTGCTTATCGGAGGGGAGGAGAAACGTCATCTGCACGGGCGCGGAACCTGTGGGTGTCGTGGATCATTTGCAGTTTGCTAGCCCAGAGGATCCGGAAGTATTCTGGACATTCAAGCGCGCCATAGACGCGATAGTTGACTATTGCAAGTTTATGGAAGTGCCGGTCGTAGGCGGCAAGGTAAGCTTTTACAACGAAACCTCAAAGGGCGCCATCAAGCCGACGCCTGTCATAGGAACCCTCGGCCTTATCGATGGCAAGCCATTTGTCTCCTCGTCTGGCTTGGCAGAAGGCCAGTCGATTTTCGTCATAGGCAACTCCGCACCAGAGCTGGGAGGATCGGAATACTACGAGTACGTCCACAAAATCACGGGAGGGCAGGTTCCAAAAGTTGACATGCAGGCAGACAGGAGCAACGGCCGAGCTGTCCTGAAGCTAATAGGGGAAGGGCTTGTTGCCTGCGCTCATGACTGTTCCAAAGGCGGTCTGGCCGTGGCACTGGCAGAGATGGCTGCCGGGGGTGATACGGGGTTCAACGTCGATCTTGCGTCTGTACCAAGCACTTGTTCTCGGCTTGACGATCTCATGTTCTCCGAGTCTAATTCGCGATATTTGATAGGCACCAGGGAACCCGCAAAGGTACGGCAGCTGCTCGCTTTGGAACAGGTCACCTTTGCCGAGATAGGCATTGCGGGAGGAAAAACTGTGAATTTCAGCAGGGGCAAGAAACGTGTGGCTCGCATTCCTTTATCGGGCATTAAAGAAACGTTTTATTCTCTGGAAAAGGCGATGCAATGACTAGAAGATACGTTTTTTAGATCATGCGGCCAAGCCTAGTTGGAGTCTTTGTTGCCTTTGCTATCTTTCATCTCTTTTGGATTCTCCGATGGTGATATTCATGGTTCATGAGAACTGCGGAGTAGTCGGGATCTTCTCCCTCGACGGGCGAAACGTCGTACCGTTTGTTATTGATTCTCTGCGAGCACTACAGCACAGGGGCCAGGAGGCGTGGGGGGTGGCAGTCCCGGGCAAAAAGCCGTACAGGCAGCTGGGCCTAGTTTCCTCTTCCGCCTCGGAATTCCAGAAAATCGTAAAGGTATACAAGTCGAGCGCGGCGATAGGGCACGTTCGATATTCTACACTTGGCAAGAGTACTCTGGATAACGCCCAGCCTCTCAAGGTGAAGGATCTCTGTGTGGCTCACAACGGCACCATTGCCAACGTCGAGCAGCTTTCTGGAATGGTTGGAGGCTGTACATTTACTCCACAAACAATGAGCGATACCCTCGTTGCGGCGCAGAGGCTGGTCATGCATCTTGAAGAAAGAGGAGACAACATGACCTCAGCAATGCAGATCCTAAAGAGCGAGATGGTAGGATCGTTTTGCTTTACGTTCCTGACAGATGCCGGCGCAGTGTACGCTGCTCGCGATCCGCGCGGTTTTAGACCGCTTGTACTGGGATATCACAAGGAAACCAATACCTACATGGTGGCTTCAGAATCCTGCGCCTTGTCTGCTGTCGGAGCACAGCTTGTCCGCGATGTCGAGCCTGGCGAGCTTGTAAAAATGAGCGAGCGGGGCATTGAATCCCAACAGTTCGCCAATGAAAAGCCTCATGCACATTGCGCTTTTGAATATACGTATTTCGCGCACCCCTCAAGCATAATGGAAGGGATCAACGTCTACGCTGCAAGGAAGAGAATTGGCCAGTTTCTTGCGAAAAAGTTTCCTATTGCCGATGCAGATGTCGTCGTTCCCGTACCGGATTCAGCACGGCCCGCCGCGCTTGGATATGCCCAGCAACTCGGGCTGGCCTTTGAAGAAGGTCTGCTCAAGGACAGGTACAGCAAGAAGGGGTCGATGCGCAGCTTTATCGAGCCTTACCAGAACAGCAGGGTGGAAATAAACAAGGGCATAATTCCCATAAGAGAAGTCATCGAAGGCAAGCACGTCGTAATAGTCGACGACAGTATCGTTCGGGGTACCAGCTCGGCTGAGATCATCAAGACTCTAAGAAGGGCGGGGGCGCGAAAAATCAGTCTCGTCGTTACTTATCCTCCGATTCGGTATCCCTGCTATGCTGGTATTGACTTTCCATCGCAGGAGGAGCTTGTGGCCTATCAGCAGGACGGGGCTGAAACTTCAAGTTCAATAATTGGCGAGCGCGTTGCCAATGTAATAGGGGCTGACTACGTCGCATACAACGACACATCAAACTTGGCTCAAGCCATTGGCATGCCTGAGCAGGAGCTCTGCTTCACCTGCTCGACAGGGGACTATACTTCCCTTGGCATACGGCCGCAGTTCAAGACGCGCATTGAGATGAAAGGCGAATAGCGATTCCTTATATCTT
>JAKEIF010000201.1 GCA_022545875.1 Nitrososphaera sp. | reverse complement strand
CACCTCTTGCTCTTCCCTCTGTCGGCTGCTTTGTAAGCATCTGGACCTGGCCCCTTGCCCTGCTGTGGATCTTGTCAGCGACCATGTGGTGGAGCTTTTGATAATAGACAACGCCGATGTAGACGTCTGCCGGGAACTTTTTGCCAGTCCTCCCGTCGTACATTGACTCCTTGCCCGTGTACTTGAATCCATATTGCTCCATCGATACCTTGAGGTCGTCCAGTTTTTCTCCCAGAAATGCAGAACCGTCAACTATTCTGCCACGAAGCGACGCAGCCTTTCCGCCCAGAGACTCCATGAATTGGCCGACGGTCATTCTTGATGGAAATGCGTGTGGGTTGATCATTACGTCAGGGACAATGCCTTCTTCAGTGTACGGGAGATCTTCCTGGCTGACTAGCATTCCAACTACTCCCTTCTGGCCGTGCCTTGAAGCGAACTTGTCGCCTATCTCGGGAATGCGCATGTCTCGGACTCTGATCTTGTACATCTTGCCACCCTCTACAGACTGCGTTACTATTACGGTATCAACAACGCCGTTCTCAGACGGCCTAACCCCGACTGAAGTGTCCCGCCTGTACGGCCCCTTTACTTCGAATTCCTTGTACTCTTCCATGAACCTTGGCGGCGACGTCCTTCCGATCAGGATGTCTCCTCCGTTGACTACGGCTTCGTGCATGATTGCGCCATCCTGCTCTAGCAGGCGGTATGCCTTCTCTCCCCTGTAGCCCCGGATGTTGGCATCTGCCTGGGGCAGCTCAAAGTTGTCCTTCATGCCGCCAGGGTATTGCTTTGCTTCGGCCTCGTAGATTCTGTAAAAGAAAGTCCTGCCAAGCCCCCTGTCGACCGACGATTTGTTGAATACTACGGCGTCTTCGATGTTATAGCCTTCAAAGGGAAGCACTGCAACGACGCAGTTCTGGCCGGTCGGGCGCTCCTCCAGACCGAGGAGGTTTATCGCCTTTGTGCTCACGATGGGGGTCTGCGGATATAGCATGAAATGCTGCCTGACGTAGGTGCTGGCGTTCATTAGCGGAGTGGAGAATCCAAGGCTCTGCTTTGCCATCGCGCTTTCATAGGTGTTGCGGGGCGACTGGTTGTGCTCTGGGTACGGTATGATTGAAGCGCCGACTCCCAAGATAGCAGACGGAAATATCTCTAGGTGGGTGTGCTTCTCGAGTTTTTTCGGGTCTATTGCGACGTAGCTATTTTCTTCCTCGTTTGCGTCGACGAGCTCGATGACTCCCATGTAGAGCAAGTCTCCCCATGAAAGGAACTTTTTGGTGATCTTTTCAATAACTTCATAGCTTACTAGCGGCTTTGTGTCGCGGATGACTACAAGTGGACGCAGCACCCTGCCCGCGTTGCAGCTGATATAGATTCTCTTTGTGGCGTTTTCGTTTTGTGATGCGTAAAGGTAGATGCCCACGTGAGGATGAATCTTGCCTGACCTCCTCATTGACCTGAGCGTGTCGGCCAGATGTTCGCCTTTTTCAACATAGCCGATGAGCCTTCCGTCAACGAACACCCTTGTACCGGATGCCCTAAGATCGATATTCGCGTCTTCAACGTTCTGGACGCCCAGCTCGTACAGTTTCTCTGTGACTTCGGCGCTCTGCACGTTGACTGAAATGATAGCTGAAAGGGCGAGATTCTTTACCAGACCACAGTTTGAGCCTTCAGGTGTTTCGGCCGGACAGATCCTGCCAAAGTGTGTGGCATGGAGGTCGCGTGCTTCAAAGTTTGGCTGGCTCCTGCTCAGCGGAGACTGGATCCTCCTAAGGTGGCTAATCGTCGACATGTAATTTGTCCTGTCGAGCAGTTGCGTTACGCCTACCCTGCCCCTGCCCCAGTTGCCAGTAGCGATTGCGTTGTTTAGTTTGTCAGACACAATACCTGGTCGAACGGCCGCGGCAACTGCGTTAATTCCGCGCTTTTGGCCAGAGCGCTCGAGTTGGTACTTCATGTCCCGAATCAAGTTGCGGAAAGCGGTCCTGAAAAGGTCTGCCAGCATCTGGCCGGCAAACTTGATCACCTTATTTCCATAGTGGTCCTTGTCGTCTGAGTCAATCCAGCCCATCTTTAACTCGATAAGCTTGGATGCGGATTCTCCTAGGAACAACGCCTTTTCGTGCCTGTTATCAGGGTTCTTGCCAATGTGTGGAAGCAGTCCCCAGTCGAGCAGCGTTTCGGCCCGCTTTATCTGGAACTCTTCGAGCATACCGGGGGCAATTCTCTTGCTGATGTAGACGATGGCATCACGGCTGGTGCTCACGTCGCCGGCCTTTTCAAATGACGGCTCCAGCTCGTCCTGTATGATGTCGTTAAGCGATACTGCGTCTGCAATGTCCTTGTCAGATTCAAGGCCAAGCGCCCTGATCAGAGTGATAAGTGGTATGTCTACCGGTGATCCTGGAATCTTTGTCACGATAGAGCCGTCAGGCCTCATCACAAGCTCCAGCTTTGCTCTGTAGCCCACGATTGAAGAGTATACCTTGGCTTTGTATAGAAGCGTGCCTGTCGTCTCTTCGGCATCAACGATTATCTTGTTGTATGAAAGATCTTCAAGCCCCACGATAACGCGCTCTGAGCCGTTAATGACAAAATATCCGCCGGGGTCGCGTGGGTCCTCTCCAAACTCTACCAGCTTTGAATCGGGAAGGTTGTGGAGTATGCATGTGTTTGACTTGACCATCACCGGCATGTCGCCAATGTGGATAAAGCGCGATTCCAAAATCTTGCCGTCCTCGACTACACTGCACTCAAGCATAACCGGGGAAGCGTAAGTAAGGTTGCGAAGTCTCGCCTCCATCGGAGCGACGTGAGTTATCGAGCCGTCGAGCTCCATAATTCTTGGCTGCTGGAGCTTTATCTTGCCCAGCTTTATCTTGTACGGATATTCGGCCGTTTCAATTTCTATTTCGCCGACTTCGTCGATAATGCTCTGGAGACCGCGCTCCATAAACTCGTTATAGGAATTCAGGTGCTGCCTTGCGACACCTTCTCTTCTCAAAATGTCATTAATAATAGGCCACATCTCGATAGAATTCTCTATCATTTCGATTTACTCAACCCTCTACGACATATCGGTAATATACACTTTCACCTGCGGTCGGGCTCTTTCTCGTGATCTTGATCACATCGCCGGGTCGTACGTCAAGGTCCTCAATTGCCTTGTCGCTTGACATGATGTACGGCAGCTGGCCTGGCTTTGCGTGATACTTGCGCATGATCTCTTCTGCTTCACTTTTCGGAATGATTTCGTGTTTCGGTTGGTAGATATGATTAGATATCTTGATTGGCGGCGCCTTTTTATCAGACACAGGAGCATTCCTCCAAACTTGATAGCTTGTGCTCGAGAGAAAATTTCAAAGTCAAATTTATTGAAATAAAGCTGAGCATATATATATATTCGCAATTTATCCCCGTGATTGTGTGTTTTCTTTCGATTTTTGAGACGCCCCTTTTAATGGGGTTACTTGAAATGAGCTATGTCGTTAGAGTTTCTTCACAAAAAGGATAAATAGTAATAGAAATATCTCCGAGATAGGTGTGCATGAGGGATAATGGACTATAAAGCATATGCACTAATGGCTATTCTATTAGCATCAGTTGCGTCCGTAGCACTGGTAAGCACTGCAAATGCACAGACAACATCTGTGACAGTACAGACAGACAACACAAGCTATACATCGGGAGAGGACATCACAATCTCTGGTACCGTGACCAATGTTCAGGAAGGTCAGCCGGTCTTTATTCGAGTGAATAATCCACTGGGTGCTCTTGCTAGGGCAGATCCAGTCACCGTAGCGGCTGATGGTACATGGACCTATACATTTCCATCTGGTGGCCCGTTGATGCAAGATAGTGGAGAATACACTGTCCAAGCAACATACAGGGGAATCACCGAGGAGACTACATTCGACTTTGAAGGCACAGGAGAACCAGATGAGTGGATACCATTCATGGTAAACATTAACGGCACAGAGCATGAAGTTGGCTACAAAATAACGGGTGGAACAGTTGAAGACATGACTGCCGATGTGGCACTTTCAACACTGTTGGTATCCATAACTTCAACTGCCGATGGAACCCTGGAACTTCAGCTTCCAAGAGACGTAATGCAGGCACTCAGTGTGGAAGGTCCAACAGGCGGACAAGACATTGAATACATCGCATTTGCAGACTCCATAGACACAATCGTCGAAGACATAATACCGCCTTCTGACGCAGGTGCAAGAGAAATATCCATCGACTTTGAGCAAGGAACTGAAGAAATAGAAGTAGTCGGAACATGGATAGTGCCAGAATTTGGTGCAATCGCTGCAATCGTGCTGGCTGTAGCAATAGTCGGAATCATCGTAGCAACTGCGAGATACGGCAAGTTCAACAGCTTCACTCCAAGGCTCTAGGGCCTCCTCTTTTTCCTTTTTATTATTTTGTCAAATCCTACCGCAAGGTAATGAAAAATAGATGGGGCCTTCGGAGGGATTTGAACCCTCCTCAAGCGGTCTCTGCCGAAAACTTCGAGAAGCCGTCCACAGCCGCCTATACTAACCAGGCTATACTACGAAGGCCAGCCAAAAAAATTGCAACGGCTACAGTATATAATCGTTCGATTGCGAAGTCAACCTTGATTCATGAACGAAACTGCCGGAGCATCGGCTGCCATCGTGGCAGGGCTAGTCATCGTCACCAGAGCCGGCAAAACGTCCATTCGATAGCACTGCAGGCTGTCCCTTGAAGTCTATTGCACAGTCACTTTTGAAATACTTGATTGAGCAAGAGTTAGGTAATGGCGCAAGCTCAGCAGGCGAACTGGGTTCCAGACGCGTTCCAAGATTCCGCGCGAAAAATTGCCAGCGAAGCAGTAAAGCAATTTGTAAAGAAAGGCCAAGTGATAGGCCTTGGCAGTGGCCCAATGGCTGCCGAGATTGTCAGGGCGCTCGGTAATTTCGAGTATAAGGCGAGTCTGGAATGCGTTCCGACCTCATTCCAGATTAAACTGGAAGCAGAGTGCAGCGGTTTAAGACTGGCTGACGAAGGCAGAATTCCAGAAATTGATATTGTGTTTGACGGCGCGGACGAAGTTGACAGCAAGTACAACATGATTAAAGGCGGAGGAGGGGCACTCTTGCGCGAAAAAATTGTTCATTACGGTGCAAAGCAGATCGTAATTGCGGCCGAATCAAACAAATTCGTCTCCAAGTTTTCGTGGCCAGTTCCAATCGAAGTACACCCCTTTGCGATCCATTTTGCAAGAAAGAGGCTTCAAGATAGTGGCGGTACGCCGCGGATGAGAATGCTAAAGGAGAGTTATCCCTATGTTACAGAGAACGGAAATTTTATCCTAGATACCTCGTTTGATTTTCCACCAGACATCAAGAAATTAGAAGTCGAGCTCAAAAACATTCCAGGCGTGGTAGAGGCCGGGCTCTTTACTAAACAATCTGGAGTATATTTCAAGGCCAAGGAGGACGGCACCTTTGAGACTAGCAGAAATCCATGATCTGAGCAGAGTGATCAGTTACGGCAGCCTCGTCTATCCCGGCGACCCGGAACCAAGACTAGATCCACTCTCCACGATAGATAATGACGGGGTCAACGTCACAAGAATCAGCCTTGGCTCTCACACCGGGACGCACGTCGATGCACAGTCGCATTTTCTTGCCAATGGCAATCGCGTGGAAAACGAACCACTCGAAAAGTTTGTTGGCGAGGCCCTAGTTATCGATGCATCGCACAGGCATGGAGAAGGGATCGCTCGTCAAGATTTAGAAAATCACAAGGTCAATGCTGGCGACATCATCCTGCTTTATACGGGCACAGGCGGTATGGCTACCCGCTTTGCTTACTTGGAGGTCTCTGCAGCTGAGTGGGTAGTGGAGCACAGTGTAAAGTGTGTCGGAATAGACACTCTCTCGCTGGAAAAGTACGGAAGGAAGGACGCGCCCGTGCACAAGATGCTCCTTG
>JAKEIF010000020.1 GCA_022545875.1 Nitrososphaera sp. | reverse complement strand
GAGGGCGAGGCTGAAGCAATTAGGATAATTGACGAGCAGCTGCGGAATAATCCAAATTATCTTGAGTGGCTCAAGACACAGCGGTGGGACGGTCAACTTCCCTTGGTGATAGGGGAAGGCGGCACTCCTTTCATACAGATCCCGACTGAGGAGGAACAGCAGGCACCACAGTAAGGTCGGACTCCTGCTTTTATTTTTCATAAACGAGTCTAAAGTCAGATTTCTACACTGTAATTTTCGTTAATAAGTTCAGAATGTTTTTGGTATGGTACGATAATGCACAAAGCTTTATGAAAATTAAAGTCAACTTACCGCGCTATGGATAAGCGAGGTACACTTGCAGTTATAGTAATAGTTGCGGCTGTTGCCGTAGGCGCAGCTGTATTCATAGCGACTGGCACGCCCCAGGGGACAACAACAGCACAAGATCTATCAGGCACTCTTGAGGGGCTTGAAGCAGAACAGCGAGGAGAGACTATACCAGGTGATCAACCGACGGATGAACTTAGTCCAGGGGAGACCGACATTACCGGGCCAGAATCTGAGGGAGCATCTGGTGGTGGCAATTCTACCAACAGCACCGCAACCAACGCGACTAGTTTTGGTTGACGTACCATCAGACAATCCGGCGAGCCCGTCTGACAATCCGTACAGCGACGTTACATGACAGCTGCAAACAATAGAAGAATGGGTTGAAAGCATGCATAGTTGAGATAAATGACAGTGCATAATCCGACAATTAGTAGCAGTACGCCTTGTTTCATTATGGGAAGCACATGACAATCGATTTTACATTGGATGCCTTTGCGTCTACAAAAATAAGAGAATGGGATAGCTATGCTCCAGTTTACACCTCCGCCCTGCCGAAATACCGCTTTACGTTCGGCCTGTAGAGATAGTATAGAATCGCGCCATTTATGATGACGCTGCCGATTTGTGCAATCTCTCCAGTCACCACGGACACCACCGACGCCGCGATTCCAATGAACGCAATGACAGTCATTGCCCTCCACGCCAAACTAATGCCCTTGAATAGACCTACGGCGAGCAAAATCGTTGCACCGCCAACGGCAACGAGTGTTGCACCAATTCCCATTACTAAGGCTGGGATTAGAGGCATCTGCTCTGGTGGTAGTAGAGCTAACGGAATTTCAGCCGCCAAAGCCATAAGAGCCACCCCTCCCATGACCATCAATACGCCTGTCAGGACAGCGAGCCCTGTCAGGACCTTGACCCCAATCGGCGCCTTCTTTTGTTGTGCCTGAGCCATGTTATTGTCAATGCTGAAAGTCAGCGTGCTGTATTTAATAATAACTGACTCATCAGTCAGTTTTATCATAAACGATTTGTAACTATAGGAGATGCTGCTTACTGCCGTCCCCGATTGTACTCTGGAGCTTCTGCGCTACTTGACATAGGTTTCAAGAATTGGCAGCCTGAAATAAGCATCTTTGAGCCATAGCTTCCGTCATGTCTATTCGTCATCGACACAAAGGAAGTTACGGGCTATCGGCGCGGACTTGATTCGCCGGTAGCAATGTAATGGACAGAGTCACCGATGTAACATGCATGATCCGAGATACGCTCCAAGTACCTCAAAATTAGCAGTGCAGAGGTGTAGCACCTTGCGTCGCCAAGCCTTCTGTCGTCCTTTGGATGCGGCGTAATGATTTCATGCAGGTACTTTCTGTATAGGGTATCGATGGTGTCATCCATTTCATACAGCTTTTGAGCGGCATCCTTGTCCCTTGACTGCAGTGCATGGACACTCATGCGTATCATTTCGCGCACTGTAGTAGCAGCTTCTAAAACTGCGCTCTTGTCACAGTCAGATATTGAACCCATGGTCTCTAGAACATCAACTATGTCGTATGCATAGCGACCGAACCTGGAAAAGCCGTAGGAAATCTCCATGCATGAGCGGATAAAACGCAGGTCTGTCGCGACTGGCTGATACCTTGCAATGAGCTCAATGGCCAAATCAGAAACTTCGTCCTGCAGGACACGCAGCTGCTCAGACCATTGGAATATGGTTTGTTTTGCTGTTGCACCCTTTTCGTATGACTCTATCGCAGTCAGAACAGAATGTTCTGACAGCTTTGCCATATCCATGATGATGTTTCGTATTCTATCAATGCCCATATCAAGGAGTCTCGTCAACTCTATTGCATCCTAGACTCATGTGTTCTGGCAGTCATTATTAACCAAACTTGCCAGAGATATAGCGCTCCGTCAGCTCTTTCTGCGGGTTTTCGAATATTTGTTTTGTAGGGCCATGCTCTACTAGTTCGCCTAGGTACATGAACGCCGTAGAATCTGCAATTCTTGCCGCCTGCTGCATATTGTGTGTTACAATTATTATCGTCAGATCCTTTTTCAGCTCATTGATCAGCTCCTCTATTTTTGAAGTCGCTATCGGATCGAGGGCCGAGGTCGGCTCGTCCATTAACAGGACTTCTGGCTGCATTGCCAGCGCCCTAGCGATGCAAAGCCTCTGCTGCTGTCCTCCTGAGAGGCTGATTCCAGGCTCGTCAAGCTCATTCTTTACTTCTTCCCAGAGGGCCGACCCTTCAAGGCTTTCTCTTACGATTTCGTCGACTAGGTTCTTGTCCTTGATCCCATTCAGCTTTAGGCCTGCGGCCACGTTATCATAAACAGTCATTGTAGGGAAAGGATTCGGTTTCTGAAAAACCATCCCAATGCGTCTCTTTATGACCACAGGGTCGACCTTTCTGTCGTACATGTCACTATTGTCCAGAAATACCTGGCCTTTCGCTGTCGCGCCAGGAGTCATTTCATGCATCCTGTTCAGGCATCGAATAAGGGTAGTCTTCCCGCAGCCCGACGGACCTATGATCGCAGTAACAGAATTTTCCTTCACGTCATAGCTGACGTTTTTGAGCGCCTGTTTCGTCCCAAACCACGCGTCTAGTCCCCTGATAGAAACCTTGTAACGGTGCTTTAATTCAGCCATGTCGGATGAGCCTCCAAAATCTTTAGGCCCATCAACAACTTGTTCTTTGCTACTTGCCACGTGATCGTCTATCCATTCTGCCCGTAATCGCTAATTATGCATTGTCTATATAGATAACATAATTGCAATAGAGCCGACCGGCTGAGCTAAATAGCGGTTACAGGCATCCCGCCTGCCCTGCCCACCCTTCTCTGGCTCAGGAGCCTCAAGCCAATGCTCAAGCTCAGTACGATGAGGATCAAGATCAATGCGGCGCCCCAGCCAAACGAGTGGGCATCTTCGTAGGGCTGTGAGGCGAGCCGCCAAATTCGCAGAGACAGCACATCGACCGGCCCCGTAATCCCGGAGAAAAACAGACTTGTTCCGAGGATAGTCATTATGAGAGGAGCGGTCTCTCCGGTAATCCTAGAGATAGCGAGCACAATACCGGTCAGAACGCCACTTTTGGCAGTTGGCAAGACAATGTAGAGCGCAATCTTCCACATTGGTATGCCAAGCGAATAGGCGGCTTCGCGGATATTGTTTGGAACTATTTTGAGCGTTTCTTCGGTGACTCTGACGACGACTGGTATCATTATGATAGACAATGCGAAGGCGCCGGCCCATACGGAGAATGAGCCGGTTGCAAGCACGATTGTAACATAGCCGACTATGCCAATCACGATTGATGGAAGCCCGGTCAAAACGTCGTTGAAGAACCTCACAGCATGCGCAAAGCGGTTGCTGTTGCCCTTTATCCCTGCGTATTCCGAAAGGTAAATTCCAGCCAAAACTCCTATGGGCGCTCCGATCAGCGAAGCAAGGCCCACAACAATCAGTGTTCCTTGAATGGCCGGACCGATCCCGCCTTCTCCTGATGCAAGCCTGCCAGGCGGCTGTGTCAAAAAGTCCGAGTTGAAATATGACCAAGTCTTTCCAGTTGGAAGTATCTGTCCCCTTACCTCAGCATCCGGATTCCCGCTTGGTCCGACGCTTAGATACCATAATCCTGCAAACAAGTTTTGCTGCCCAGTTTGCCGATCTGTCAAGTCATCCAGATCTGCAGAGTCCATATCTGATCCTGCTTGGAGCGTGAATAGAACAGTGAGTTCGCCTCCTGCGGCAGATGGTCCATAGATCCGAGCTGGGTTGCCGGCTAGATGACTTGGAGCGGAATTAATCGACAGCTCATGCAATCTGCCGTCATACTGCAGTATGACGGCGTCTTGTTCCGAAGCTACTTGGGAGGGCCCAAGTCTGGCTTCGAATTCAGTAACAGTTGTTATCATCGCAGAAACCCCGTTCTTTGCTACTTCAACTAGAATGCTTCCAAGGGGGATTATCGCAGCGACTATTGATGCCATTGCCAGCACGGTGATAGTCCCATTGGTGACTTTCCTCTTGGATGATTCGTGCCTGACAAGAGTCTGGATCGTTCTCTGTGCACGGCTTTTATCCCGAGCATAAGTATAGTCGGAGGGTTGGGAGGCAGGTAATGAAGAGCTGCCGCGCCTACTATGTTCACTTTGTCGTGTAGTCTTTTCTCGACTCAGCATTTTTTCAGTTCGCTTGCCCACCGATGCCTTTGTAATTCTTGAAACCACGATCCTCGCGCCAATGTTTATCGCTATTGTGAGCAAGAACAGCACTGCTCCAAGACCAATGAGAGCGGATGTATGAAACGAAGTTACTGCTTCGTTGAACTCATTTGCAATCAGGCTAGCCAGCGTTTGGCTTGGCGAAAATAACGAGTTAGGAATGGCAGCTAACCCTACCGCAT
>JAKEIF010000200.1 GCA_022545875.1 Nitrososphaera sp. | reverse complement strand
TTCTTCTTACGTTCCTTCTCCGACTTTAACTTTGCTAATTCTTCCTCAACAGAGCTCTGAACAGTAATTTTTTCAAGTTCTCGTTCGATTTCATCCTTATTTGATGTATAATCCGTCAAAACACCAGAATTAATCATCTCGTCAAGTGCCATTGCTTTGGCCTTCATCTTGTCTGTCTTGTCCTCGGCCCTGTTCATCGCCATGCCGACATCAGTCATCTCTTCGGAAATCCCTGTTACGCTCTCCTTTATCTTGACAGTAGCTTCCGCTGCAGAGTACTGCGCCTTTATGACCTCCTTTTTGCTCTTAAATTCCTCAACCTTTGTCGAGAGGCGCTTTTCAGTCTGCTCGAGCTTTTTCTCCTCCTGCTGCATCTCTGCTATCTGCTTGTCTAGCCCTTGCACCTGCATCAGGTTCGCGTTCTTGCGCTCAAGGGCCAGCTTGGCAAGGTCTTCTCTGTCGGCGTCAAGCGCGCGCCTAGCCTGCTCGTCTAGGACCCTAATGTTGTCCCAGAGTTTTGCCTTTTGCATTTCCAGCCTTTTTCTGGAAGTGACTACCTCTGCCATGCTCCTGCGCAGCTTGTTTATCATTTCGATCTGCTTTGTATAGGAGTAATCGAGAGCTTCGCGTGGATCCTCGTATTTGTCTAGTAGAACATTCACTTTTTGCTTGATAACGGTCGACATGCGGTTCAAAAGTCCCATTGCGTTTCCCTTTGTATCATTTCGGGCTCTTGTTATAAAAATCTGGCTATGCTACCTGTAGGATCTCCGCCAGTCGCGATCGTCCGGTGGACCATACTCTTCTTTTTTCTTGAAAAAGCCCCAGTAGAGAAGAAAGCCTCCGCCAGCTATCATTGCAAGTGCAAATTTCTCGTTGGTTACCTGGCCGTTGACAAAGTTGTCGAGGAATTGGGCCAACGGAGGTCCTACTACTCCTGCCGAGTGATCAAGCGCCAGCAAGATTGCGTTTCTTACTAAAATGATGGCTGCCATTAGTAGAAACATCACTCCCATTGCGGACATCCAGTTTCTTCCGCGTCTGCTGCCACCTATCTCCTCTTTCCATCGCATGTCCTGGGCCTACCCGTATTGTGAATTTCCGTCAGTGATAACGATTTCGCTTATGTCAGCTTTACCCCGGGGTGCTTCATCTTGTTTCTTTTTGCTGCATTTAGGAGCATTGGAGTAAGGATCTCTGCCTGATATGAAAGAGCTAGCGGCCCCAGATACACTGGCCGCAGCCCGCTTATCTCAGACACAAGCGTATTCAACTTGGATACTGCGCCCTGATCGTCGCCGCAGATAAACGTGTCAGCGTCGAGGCTCTGTCCCACGTTCTTTAGCTTTACTTCCGATATCGTATGAAATGCAGAAACTACACGCGACCTTGGCTGCAGGCCTTCGCCAACCATTTCCCCTGCATTTTTTTTGCCCTGCTCAAGCGGAATATAAACAAAGCCGGCATCAGTGCGGGCCATCGGGACGATGGGTGAAACCACCACACAGTCATCTCTAATCTGACCCGACATCTTGGCACATGTGTCAGTGATGTATTCGTAGGGGATCGAAAGTATGAGGACATCAACGTCTTTTGCAAGCGCAAAGTTATCGTCGCCGGAGATGCTGCCGGACATGGCAGACCCATATGCTTCCTTTGCCAACTTTGAATATTGTTCTGCGGCCTCTTTTGCCTTCTGCACTTCCCTTGAGCCAACTATGATATCATGTTTTTGAGACCACCTCAGCGCAAAGCCCTCTCCCATTCCGCCCGTGCCGCCTACGATGCCTATCTTCATGTGCACGTTCACAGGACTATTGGATATTAACTTTCTTTCATCTTCTTCTTGTCAGGTTTTGTCCTGGGATCTGCATCCCTGACCAAGATCCACTTTTTGGCTCTAAGGAAAATTATCAGGATCCCAATCATAAAAGCCATAACTGCAGCTACAACGAAAAAGCCACTGGGAAAGTTGAGGACGTTGTTCAAGTCCAGCCCGTTCATCCCAAAAAGACTAGTCACAAACGTCAGTGGAAGGAGTATGGCGGAAAAAACCGTAAGCGTCTTTACAGCGTCGTTCATCTGAAGGGATACATTTGCGATGTAGAGCTCCCTGGTAGAGTTGACGGTGTCCTGGTACGATTCAACGAGCTCGATTAGCTGGTTGATATCGTCGTTGACTATCTTTAGGTATTTTATGTCGGGCTTGTCCTCGTTAATGTGGATCAGTGAATTAATGACGTCGCGGATGTGCCAGAAATGCCTTCTTAGCGTAATTATCTGAATAGAGAAATCATCTAGATTTTCAAGCATGACTCTGTTAGGGCGATAGACCGACCTACGCTCAATGTCCGTGATACCAAGTTCGATAGCTGTCAAGAGCTGCTCGTATCTGTCAACGATGCTTGCGAGAATGTTGTAATATAGAGCATCGATTGATGTCTCCATTATCGGCTTGTTTTTTTCCTCCAGCAACCTGTGCGCCGCAGCGGCAAGGTCTACTCTTGAGGAATGAATCGTGACAAGCCATCCTTCACCATGAAACAAGTAGACTGCTTCGTTTGAAAGTGTCTTTGCATCGTCGTATTTCAACTCTAGAAAAATCGTAAATATCAGGTTATTCAGGAAGCGCACTTGGGGTTTTTTTGATTGGTTAAAGTAATGCTCCAGCAGCTTTTCGTCGATCCCAAAAGTCTTTTGCACACTTTTTACTTCGTCTTTGCTGGGATCCGAGAGATCCACCCAAACATTATAGCCTCTGCCAATATCGTCCCGGGACCCCCCCTTTCGCACCTCGCTTTCGTTATAGGATACGACCTTTTGCATCCGCTATTAAGACAAGGAGCTACATTGGCTATAACCAGAATCGTGCAGGAAAAAATTCTTAAGTGATCCTACACAAGCATCCATCCTTGCCTCTAGTTATCCTTATGCGACACGGACAGGCCGAGAACAATGTCAGCCGAATGCTCGTCGGCAGGCATATCGAGGCCCACCTTACGCCGCAGGGCAGGGAGCAAGTGGCCGATGCGGCAAAGCAATTGAAGACTATCAAGATAGACAAGATCTTTGCTTCGCCGGTGATAAGGGCAATCGAGACAGCCCAGATAGTGTGCGATACCCTTGGCATGGACTATGACATCGACGAAAGGCTGTATGAAATCGAACTTGGCAAGCTGGTGGGGATGAACTATGAAGAGGTCACTACAAAGTATGGAGACCTCTTTATGCGCTTTTACACCGAACGCGATCCGGTCTTAGAGCAATTCGGAGTTGAAGCGTTTTCGGCGGTAAAGCAGCGCATAAAGAGCTTCCTTGATGATGCCCTGGAAAAACACAGTGGCAGCAATATTCTGACAGTCACTCACCTCGATCCGATAAAAGCTGCCCTTGCGACTCTACTTGAGTTAAAGCCTGAGGCGCTTTACCGCTGGCACATTCGCAACGCGTCAATGACGGTGCTAAAACATGAGAGCAAGATCTACTCGCTGTCGGGAGTCAATGTAATGTCCGTGCATCGCTATCCTAACGAGTGATTATCGCCTCAAAGGCTGCCGGCCGAGTAATCTGATCAGCTGCGGCAGGCTTCAAAAATTGAAATTTTTTGCTTTCTATGTTCGCTTTATGTTTGACAATGCTTTGGGTTTCTTGTTGCGATAAAGAGTTTGGGATATCAATTTTCTCAAGGTCGATGGTTTATCGTCTGGGTGCAGCCAGCTAATTGCCAAGTCTAAGTTCTATCTGTTTCAGGAGATTTTTCAGGCCTATGGGTTTTCGCAGAAAACACTTCTGGACGTCCAAAGCCGGGTAGCTGCTTTTAATCTGTTCATAATATGGCTCTGATGCTGTCAAGAAACAGACATTTGCGTTTCCGTCAATCTTTGCTATTCGGGCGTAAAGTTCTAGTCCACTCATGTTAGGCAGCTTTATGTCTAGCAGTATCAGGTTGTATCGTCCTGCTCGAAAATTTGATAATGCGTGCACTGGATCATCAAATGTATCTACGCTGTAGCCATTGGCTTCCAGCCCGCGCATTATTACGCGAGAATTGTCAATCTCATCGTCTACAACCATTATCCTCTTTCTTGACTGTGGATTGCTAGCCGATGGCACCGGATATCAAATTTGGTTCGGCTCATGATTTAATTGTTTCACGATCAGCGTATTTCTCGTTTGTTAGTGATAGTGGCACTGTAAAACTAAATGCTGCGCCTTTTCCTTCCCCTCTATTCTCTCCGGATATTCTGCCGCCGTGAGCTTCCACAATACTTTTGGAAATAAACAATCCAAGCCCTGTTCCTGTTTGAGACTTGCTTGCAAACTTGGTGAATAACCTTGGTATCATTTCTGGGTGTATTCCCGAGCCGGTGTCGCTTACAATGACTGTCGCTTCGCCGTTCGTCTGGGCAACATTGATAGCAATGGTTCCTTTTTTCGTGAATTTAACCGCGTTATTCAGCAGGTTAGAAACGACCTGAGCTATCCTAGCCTTGTCTGCCTCAACGATAATGTCATCTGGTCCTTGGTATGCGAACTTGATATCTCCATTTGCCACCTGGCGTCTTGCGTCGTCCAAAGAGGCAAGAATAACTTCTGATATGTTGAATTTTTCCTTGTTTAGTTCCAATGCTCTTCCTTCGATCCTGCTTACATCCAGAATATCCTGCGTTAGCCTTTCAAGCCTCAAGGCATTTCTTGTTACGGCCTTGATAGCTTCCTCTCTGGATTCTGGCTGCATTTCAAATAGGTCGGCGTAACCAAGAATGGCTTGAGTCGGAGTCCTCAGTTCATGTGCTGCAATGTTGATAAATTCGCGCTG
The DNA here is from genome assembly GCA_022545875.1 of Nitrososphaera sp. GTDB lineage: Archaea > Thermoproteota > Nitrososphaeria > Nitrososphaerales > Nitrososphaeraceae > Nitrososphaera. The sequence continues at coordinate 258 of JAKEIF010000200.1, read as the reverse complement.
CATCTTGTCGTTCAGTAGCAATTGCTCGTTGGCATTTGTAAGGTCTCGATTTGCGGTCTTTAACTCTGACGTCCTGAGATCGACGGTGGCCGTAAGGCGCCTGTTCCACACAAGTATTACAAACGCAATGCCTGCGGCAATTCCTCCAATGACTGCTATTAAGATCGAGTTAAAGGTTCGCTGCTGCGCAATGAGGATGCCTGCGTTATCGGCTAGCTGGTGAGGTGCCGAAACATACAGGATTGCAAAGTCGTTTCC
>JAKEIF010000199.1 GCA_022545875.1 Nitrososphaera sp. | reverse complement strand
GGCCTTCCATCTCCCTCGTTAGTGTTACCGTGTCAGAGTCAACTGGGATCCCCCGGTCTGTGTTGTCAAAGGCAAGACTGACTCTGACCAGCCTATGGCTGCTGCTGTTGCTATCGTGAAAAAGGGACTGCATCTTTTCGACCCTCAGAAGCTTGGGGCTCGTCTCGCCAATGGCAAACATGATCGCGTCTAAAATGTTGCTCTTGCCGGAGCCATTTGGCCCCGTGACTGCAACAAGACCCTTCTCGAAATTTACAACTGTATTTCTAAAGCCAAATGACTTGAAGCCGTAAACTTCGAGCTTCTTAATGTGAACCAAAGAAAACTATCGAGATGAGTTCATGCCAGGCATAATTATGCGTTTTAGCATGCAAACTAGCTCCTTTTGGTAAAATATTGTTAATCTACCGCTCTCTTTTTCCTTCTACAAACTCGATAAAGTTCGACTTTGCGACAGAGTAAGGCATCTGGATGGGCGGGTGCTTGAAGCAATAAGCAGAAATGCTTTCAAGCGGGCCGCTGATACCCCTGTCGATGGCGATTTTTGCTGCCCTGACCGCATCGATCGTGACTCCCGCGCTATTGTACGCATCCACAACTTTCAGCTTAAGGTCGAGCTCAACAGGAATGCCTCCGAAATACTCTCCCTTTATGGATATGTAGCATACCTTGTCATTGTCTAGGAATGAGACATAATCCGATGGTCCAATCCTCATGGGAACCTCATACGGTGCCATGGCAGCTACGGCGCTGGTCTTGCTAATCCTCTTATCCTCAAGGCGGTCCTCGTCCAGCATGTTGTAAAAGTCCATGTCGCCGCCAATGTTGAGCTGATAAGTTTCATCAACCTTGACTCCCCTGTCAACAAATAACTTGACCAGCGTCTTGTGCACCACCGTTGCCCCAAGCTGGCTCATTACGTCGTCTCCGGCACAAACAAGGCCTTTCCCTTCAAACGCCTGCTGCCATTTTGGGGTTGAAGCGATAAAGACTGGTATTGCGTTCACAAATGCGCAGCCCGCATCAAGGCAGGATTCCGCATAGTACTGCGTTCCGCGCCGGCTTCCAACGGGCAGATAGTTAAGTAAAACCTCTGCACCGGTATCCTTTAACGCCTGCGTTACATTTACAGGCGCACTTGATGCGACCTTGACCTTTTCCGAAAGATGCCTGCCAATCCCATCATGGACCTCTCCTTTTTGCACCTTGACTTCCATCCTGTCCATTTCGCCAACAATCTTGACTGTATTGTTGGGCTTGGCAAAAATTGCCTCCGAGAGATCCTTTCCTACTTTGGTGTCAGCTACGTCAAATGCAGCGACAAATTCGATATCGCTTGGCTCAATGCCGCCAAGATTGTAGGCCGTAAGTCCTATCCAGTCATCAGCATGCCGGGCGGCATCCGGCTTGTTTTTGTAATAACGAGTACCTTGAATTAGTGCCGACGCACAGTTTCCAACGCCGGCGATGGCAACCTTGACCTTCTTGGCCATAACCAGAGAATGAGCATTGAACTCTTCTTAATATATCTTCAACCAGCTTCCCTTAGCACTAGGTGACGCCTTTTTGAAATCTCTAGCTCGTTTTCTTTCAAAAGGTACTTTAGATCATAATCGTGCCTTGAGCAAAGATAGAGTATCAGCTTAAATGCATTGATATCTCCAACGTCATCCGCGCTTGGTAGGAGCTGCCTGTTCTTTGCTTCAGCGGCAAGAAAGTTAACATCAGTCTCCTTTATGACAACATATACAGACGCGGGTTCAAAGCAGCCAGCTACTTGGCAACCCGGCCTCTGCGAAGAAGCTTGCGTCCTCTGGATATTGCCGTCAGATGACATACGTCGATCGCTACTCTCATCCTGAATATTTCACAGTTGTTAAACATTCGTTATCCACAACAACTACTACATTATTCCGACTTCTTTATCCTACGAACACTGGCATTGTCTGCATCATTTTTAAAAAAAATTTGATTCTCTAATTTTTTCTACCCCTGGGCTCGATATTTCTGTGCGAACGACCATGAAGTTAGCTCGTTACTTGCAGTAGGAAACTGACACAATCTGGAACCCGTAAAAGCATAATTGCCTTTGCCCTTTGCAATCTAGGTAGCCTTTTCATTTTTCAAAAGTGCTTAGCCGACAATCCGAGCCCTGGCATTTTCAAATGTCTTCTTGACAACACATGCTTCCTCATACAGTCCCAGCTAGCTCTGGCTTTTGCTGCGATATTATCTTTGACAGACCGCGCATGTAGTTCTTTGCAAAAGTAGTGACCGGCTGAGACGAGTACCATATACAACCTAGGACCTCGCAGTCATGGCACGTTTTGGCAATCTCCCACTGAGGCATGTCCCATATTTCGGCAACACTTTTCTCAAGCAGGCTGAAGGTATTCTTAGGATCATTGAACTTCCAGCATGGGACCATTACCGTCCCGTTTCCGTTTACAAAAATACTTTTCCATACGCCGCATTCGTCAAACACGCCTCGACCGTGATCTATTATCTGCTGGAAATATTCCCTTGGTATCATTATTTGAGGCGACTGGTGTTTGGCCTGGTAGTCAAGAATACTTTCACAAACCTTGACCATCGTTTCTCTATCGGGCAAGAGGGAATAGTCCACGTCGGATCTGTCTTCTACGAACGTAAAGGAAACGGCATTGGCCCCCAGTTCTAGCGCGCGGGCAAAATACGAT
>JAKEIF010000198.1 GCA_022545875.1 Nitrososphaera sp. | reverse complement strand
CGCAGCTCTTCGATCCACCTGTCAATGCTTTCCATTTCCTTGCGGAAAGTGTACTCTGGCATTTCCGTCATCTATGATTTCGATAGTGCTAAAATAGTTCACGGCGATATGTTCTAGAACAAAGTGAGCAGGCGACAAAGCACCGTCGGCTCCAGCGAGATATATTGCCCGAAAAACCTTAATCTAATCATCCCAGATAGACTGTCGCATTGAAGATTGGGGTTTTAGGCTCGGGGCCTGTGGGTCAGCAGCTTGGCGAGGCTTTTGTCAAGTCGAATCACGAAGTGATGATAGGCAGCAGGGATCCTTCCAAGCTGAACTCGTGGGTGACAAAACAACCAGCGGGAAAGGCTTCGTCTGGGACTTTTGCGGATACGGCTGCTTTTGGCCAGATCGTTCTCGTTGCGACTCTGTGGCAGGGCACCAAAGCCGTGCTAGAGGCGGTCGGCAGAAATCTGGATGGCAAGGTCATAATTGACGTCACAAACCCTCTGGACTTTTCCGGTAACAAGCCACGGCTCGCTCTCGGCTACGGGGATTCCGGCGGCGAAACCGTGCAGCGACTGATTCCAAACGCAAGGGTTGTGAAGGCATTTAACATCGTTGGAAATGCGCACATGTACAAGCCGGATTTTGATGGAGGGCCACCTACGATGTTCATCTGTGGAAACGACGAGGAGGCAAAGCGCGAGGTGACCAAAATCCTTGATAATTTCGGATGGGAAACGATAGATATAGGCGGAATCGATGGCTCCCGCCTTCTGGAGCCCTTGGCGATGCTGTGGGTAGCCTATTATCTCAAGGTAGGAACGGGAGACCACGCCTTCAAGCTTCTGAGACGGTCGGCATAGAGCCAGACAGGGCGCTCTCCTCTCTCAAGCGCGCGGCGCCTCCGTTCATCTATTTATGCATTTTGTAATAAGAGCAGGCTACTACCTATTGTTTATACTTTCACGGGCAAGTATTCCCACTATGAGTCATACACATCCGAACAACGTAACGCCGGAATCAGTGATGGAGCAAGAGACCATTCGCGCTGCTATGGAGATGGCCAAGCCACAAGTTTGTGTCATCGGAGCAGGCGGTGCAGGCAGCAACATTGTTTCGTGGATAAAGAGCAAGGGTATCTCGGGAGGAAAACTGATCGCAGTAAATACAGACGCGGCACACTTGGGCATAACCAAGGCAGACCGCAGGGTACTGATTGGCCCAAAGCTGACGCAGGGTAGAGGCTGTGGTGGGTATCCAGAGAAAGGCATGCAGGCAACAAGAGAGAGCCTGTCTGAAGTTCTCAGGGAAGTCCAAGGTTCAAACATCATATTTCTATGTGCAGGTCTTGGAGGAGGAACAGGTACAGGAGCAATCCAGATCCTCTCCGACGAATTGAAAAGATCTACAGGTGCATTGATTGTTGGCGTAGTAACTCTGCCGTTCGCGGTTGAGCGATACCGATACACTATGGCGAAGGAAGCTTTGATGAACCTGCAAAAGTCTTGCGATACAGTAGTCGCAATAGACAACAACAGGTTGACGAGAGTTGCAGGGAATTTGCCATTGCAGCAGGCTCTTGGTGTAGCCAACGAGCTCGTAGGTCAGTTCATCAAGGGAACAACTGAAACCATAACTACGGCTTCACTTATCAACATCGACTTTGCAGACCTGACAGCCATCATGGAAGGAAGAGGCCTTGCGGCAATTGGTGTAGGATTCAACGACGGAATTGACAGGATCGAGCAGTCGACAAGAATGGCACTCGACACGCAGCTACTCGATGTCAAGGACATGTCGATGGCACATGGAGCGCTCGTGCACGTTACAGGAGGCGACGACATCACGCTGGAAGAGGTAACGAGGGCAGGAGAACTCGTGACAAGATCGCTGCCACAGGATGTAAGAATCGTGTGGGGCGCAAGAGTCGATCCAGCCATGAAGGGCAAGGCCCGAGTCATGGTCGTCCTGACCGGCGTAGAGAGCACCTTTGGTGCCGAGCAAAAGGTCGTAGCTACACCAGTGGCTGAAGAGAAGAGGAAAAAGTTCCTCGGAATGTTCTAAACATTCCTCTCCTTACTTTTTACCTTATTTTATTTAGACCCAAAGCGGGTTAACTCAGACATTGTGTAGGCGCTTTCGTCTTGCGCGTTTTGAAGCCAGTTCCCATTTGGTCACTAGTATTATGCCAAGAATGGGAAAGGCAGCGATGAAGGCATATGGAAAAATAGCAAAGAACACGGATGCTTGGTCTACCATGCTTCTCCCTCGAGATATTTTGCGTTCATGAGCTCAGCCGCTCCATTGTTGTACGGATTGGGATTATTTGTATTTAATGCTTGGATATTTTCCTCAAATCAAATCGCCACTGACATGCAGATATCCTCGGGATTCACAAGATCAACCTCGCTCCATGATCTGCTTGTGGACAGACTTTTGAGATGACTGCGGCGCCTCTTCCATCTGGTCTAGCGATTCGCTTGCCAGTTCCTCACGAATGATCTGGGCCAAATGACTTATCGTTACGGGCTTTCTGACAAAGCAATTTACGCGGAGCTTTGGAAAGACCTTCCTAAATTCATCATAATAAATCTCGAAAGCTGTGACAAAACATACCTTTACTTTTTTGTCCACAGCGAGTATTTTCCTGTACAAATCAAACCCTGACATCTGCGGCATCCTAATGTCTAGAAGTACTAGATCATACATGCCAGCTTTGTAAGTAGCTGCAATTTCAACCGGATCGCCGCTTACATCCACTTGAAAACCCTCATTAGATAATCCCTTTTGAATTATCATGCGGATGTCACTCTCGTCATCAACGAGCAGAACTCTCGGAGTGTTTTTTCCATGCTTATTGCCTTCTAGTGTTTCGTTCAAAATCTGGTGACAGTACTTTCGTCGCTCTAATTAACCGCTCGACAGACAACCAAGCCAAAATTGCCATTATTCAATGCGCATCACAATTTGCGGGGCAAGTAATTGCGGCGCGTAAGATTCGGCGGTAAGCCATTTATAGAAGGGATAAAAGGGCATAGCGTGTATATTGATCCGGAACGAATGAAGAATATTTGCGTCATGTGCAGAGAAGTATACAAAGTTGAAGATGTCGTATTTGAGCAGCGATTAATAGCTGACGAAGAAT
>JAKEIF010000197.1 GCA_022545875.1 Nitrososphaera sp. | reverse complement strand
GGGAGACCCGTTGTACGTCCACTTGTCATTTGATTTTACGGCTCCTAGATTGCTCATTTCCCGCGATATCAGAGATTCGGCAAGTGCGGGATCGTGTCGAAAGCCAAACGACTCTACGATGTCAATAATGTTGAGATATTCAGGAGAATAAAGGCTGAAGGCGTCTGCCATTGGGCTTCCGTATCCTCGTAGGATCTCGTCTACAGCAAAATCCTTGTCTATGAGGAAGTTGAGGGCAAATCTCGCGTCCCTAGATTCAAAGGGATTCAGTTTGGTGTCGTCCAGTGACGGGGCAGGATTTACGAAAACGCCTATCGACCCAGCGCTGCGCGGGTAAACCTTGATACTGGGGTCCCTTGCCGCGTCCGCGGCTGCCTCCAGCGGAATCCTGAACAGATACATGTCAAGCGTTCCTGCTCTTACTTCTTCAAGGGCAATGTTTTCATCACCGCGGAGTATGAACCTAGCCTCATCCACGAAGGGACCTTTATCCGGGGACTGCGCAAAAGAAGGCGCGACGGCAGTAAACATTGAAACACATAGCAAGAATATCATGAGAGAAGCCAGAATTGGTGACCTGGACACTGTCTAAAGTCAAAGCTGCCTAGATATATTCTTCATGGTAGATAACCACGTCTCATACAGCTAGGGATCTATCCCAGGAATAGCATTGATGAGATCCTTTGTATATGGATTGTATGGATCGGATATGACCCTATCTATGGGTCCCATCTCCACGATCTTGCCCGACCTCATTATTGCAAGGTCATCGCCAACGTACCTGGCCGTGGAAAGATCGTGTGTTATGTAGATAAAAGAGATGTTGAAGCGCTCTCTCATGTTCTGCATCAGTCCCAAGATCTCTCCTCTGACAGAGACATCCAACATGGACACCGGCTCATCGGCTACGATAATCTTTGGCCGAAGAACAATCGCACGCGCAAGTGCGACTCGCTGCCGCTGGCCCCCAGAGAGCTCATGAGGAAATTTAGAGGCAATATCTTCCGCTGGCTCTAGTCTCACGTCCCGGAGGGCCATCATTGCCTTGGCTACCTTTGCTTCCTTTGTGGAGGACCTATCATGAATGGAAAGCGGCTCCATAATGATGTCAAGGATCTTCCAGCGAGGGTTGAAAGAGGCATATGGATCTTGGTAAACCATGTGGACTGCACTGCGAAAATCTTTTAGCCTGCCACCAGAATTGCGCGTGACATCTTCTGATTCAAAAATTATCGAGCCTTCGTCAGCATCAATCGCCCTCATTACCAATCTAGCCACTGTCGTCTTGCCAGATCCTGATTCTCCTGCCAGCACAAGGACTCTGCCTCTTTCCAGGGTAAAGCTGACATCGTCGACAGCCTTGACGTACTCGGCACCAGACCGCTGCATCAGCTGAAGGAGGCTCTTCTTAACTGGGTAGTATTTCTTGAGGTTTCTTACCTCCAGCACGGCATCCAAGAACACGATTATGCAGTTCTGGTGAGGATATAAACAATTACCAGCTATTGATTGGAATTAATTATCGACAGTGCTATCTTTCTGGGATGAGGCTGGCAGCGCTTTTTTCCGGAGGCAAAGACAGCACATATTCGCTTTTACGAGCGCAAGAGATGGGTCATGATATCGCCTGCCTACTTACAATGCACCCCGCCGCTGATGACAGCCAGCTCTTCCACTATCCTAACAGCAGGCTCACAGGCCATCTCGCTGAATCAATGCAGATTCCGCTCGTTGAGTACTCGGTCGGACCGAATACAAAGGACGACGAAACGCAGGCTCTTGAGTGGGCAATCGGTCAAGCACGAGCGGAGTATGAAATTGAGGGGATTCTTTACGGGGGGATATCGAGCAATTTCCAGAAAGAGGCATTTGAAGGCGTGTGCAAGCGCATGATGCTTTTGCCGCTCGCTCCGCTATGGAAAATGGATCCAAGGGAATACATGAATGAACTCATAGACAGAGGTTTCAAGGTCATGATCGTCGGCGTCTCGGCAATGGGCCTTGGTGAGGAATGGCTAGGAACGGTTCTGAATAAGGAATCCCTCGAGAAACTTTCAGTGCTCAGCAAGAAGAATGGATTCAACCTCAATTTTGAAGGTGGCGAGGCAGAGACTCTTGTTATTGATTGCCCCCTGTTTAGCAAGCGACTCGAAGTCAGACGAGCAGAGACCAGGTGGGACGGCCAGAGGGGAATATTTGAAATACTGGAAGCGGTCTTAGTAGAAAAGTAAAAGTGCCATGTTTGAAAAACTGCGTGACGACCTTCGCGGTGCTCTGAACAAGATCGTAAAGGCGTCGGACATTAATGAAGAGCTGATCGATTCCCTGTGCAGGGATATCCAGAGGGCATTATTGATGTCGGATGTTAAAGTCACCCTCGTAAAGTCGATTACAGACACTCTCAAAGAGCGAGCGCTAAAGGAGCAGCCGCCCAAGGGACTTTCGCGCAAGGATCACATCGTCACGATATTGTACGGAGAGCTGGCAAAGATGCTGGGCTATTCTGGCGAAGTCATACAGTCAATCGACAAGACACAGGAGGATGGCCAGACTGTAGCGACTTCATTTTTCAAGCCGGGCAAGCAAAACGTCGTGCTCATGCTCGGGATACAGGGAAGCGGCAAGACGACTGTGGCTGCCAAACTTTCAAGATGGCTCACGAAACACGGGTACAGAGTGGGCGTTGTTGGCGCAGACACCTGGCGCCCGGGAGCGCTGACGCAGCTAAAGATGAACTGCAGCAAAATAAATGTCGAGGTCTATGGCGAAGAAGCAAACAAGGATGCCGTGGCAATCGCAAAGAACGGCCTTGGGTATTTCAAGGATCAGAACCTAGATGTAGTAATTATCGATACTGCAGGCAGACATAAGGAGGAAGAGGGTTTGCTCCAGGAGATGAATGATATGTACAAGGCCGCAACACCTGAACTTGTTCTCCTCGTAATTGATGGCACAATTGGCCAGGGGGCCTTCAAACAGGCGGAGGCATTCCACAAGGCCGCTCCCGTGGGAGGCATTGTCCTTACAAAGCTGGACGGAACAGCCAAGGGAGGAGGCGCACTTGCTGCGTCAGCAGCAACTGGGGCCAAAGTGATGTTTATCGGAACTGGCGAAAGGATTGACGATCTCGAACAATTCTCCCCGACTAGGTTTGTGGGCAGGCTCCTTGGCATGGGGGACATCAAGGCGCTTCTCGAAATGGCAAAGAGCTTAGAAGTGCAGGCCGATGAAGAATCAGTCAACAGGCTGATGCGTGGCAAGATGACCATAGAAGACTTTTATTCGCAACTCGAGTCCGCAAACAAGATGGGTCTCAAAAACATGCTTGACAGCCTTCCGGGCATTTCAGGCATGGTAAAGGAAGACCAGATTGACGCGATGCAGGTCAGGATGGAAAAATGGCGGTTTATCATCCAGTCGATGACAAAGGAGGAAAAGAGGGATCCGGACGTCATGAACGAAGCAAGGAGAAAGAGGATCGCCAGAGGATGCGGCCAGCCCGAGAGCGAGATAAAGGCGATGATAAAACACTACAATGATTCCAAGGACTTTATGAAACACAACAAAGGGAGAGGAGGATTCTTTAGGAAGTTTGGCATTGGCTGATGCACGAAATATTCTTGTCAGCCGACTAAAAAAGTACAAGCTCTGCAAGGACTGCCTTGATAGGCACGGAAGCCGGCAAAAGCCTGAGGAACCTTGCTATATTTGTCGAGGGCTTATGTCGGAAAAGGAGGTCATTATCAAGAAGATCGTGTCCACGACGAAAGGTTACCAGTTTGATACTTTTCTGCTGGGCGCAACGCTGCCGACTCAGATCTACGAGAGGGAAGATGCCATGAGAGCACGACTGAAGATGCGCGGAATGGAAAGCGCAAAGAGTCAGCTGACAAGAGAGATAGGGATGGCTTTTGCAAGGATAAGTGGCAAAAAAGTAGATTACCTCTTGCCAGACCTTGCGATAAACCTAGTCATTGACAAGGAAAATAATGTAGAGGTTTCCACTCAGTCGAGGCCGCTCACATTCATGGGCAGGTACAAGAAGAAGACCAAAGGCTTTCCTCAAAAACAGGAGCGCTGCACGAAATGCGAAGGGAAGGGTTGCAATGATTGCGGACATTCCGGCTTGTCAGGATACGAGAGCGTCGAAGGGGTGATCGCCAGATCAATCATGACTGCAACCAAAGGCGAGACGCCAAAGTTCTCATGGCTCGGAAGCGAAGATCGGTCAAGCCTGGTGCTGGGAAAGGGCAGGCCTTTTTACGCTAAAGTGCTTGACCCGCGGAAAAGAAAGCTAAGGAGCATCAGGGCCAGCAGTGATTCAGTCGTTGCGACGCTAAGTCCAACCAAGAGTCTGCCTACCGTTCCTGTTCGGTTTATAGTAAAAACGAGGATCCTTATCCGATGCGAAAAAAACCTTGATGGTAAAGACCTGAAAAAAATTAGATCGCTTGCCGGCGCAGAAATCAAATTCAACAGTCGAGCAAGGACTGCTACGAAAAAGATCTATGCCATAGCGGCAAGGCGAGTTGACGACCACAACCTAATCCTGACGATTCTCGCAGACGGCGGCCTAATGATAAAGCAATTCGTCGGAGGAGAGGAATACATGAAGCCCAACGTTTCAGAACTTTTAGGAACAAAATGTGATTGCACCACCTTTGACATCCTAGACGTACAAGTGCAGAATTCACTCGCTTCATGACGACAGCAGTGCCTCTGTCAAGAATATTAGGCATGCGCTCGGAAATCGGCTGAGATATCAGTAACATTTTTGTTTCACCGGAGTAAACTCTGAACAGCTTCAGATGAGCGGCTTT
>JAKEIF010000019.1 GCA_022545875.1 Nitrososphaera sp. | reverse complement strand
GACTGGCTTTCAGAGCACATTTCAGTCAATTGGCGGAGTCGTGATTATGGGATTTGGGGCATACCTCATATTGTCCATGAGACTCAGATTCCTCAACTTTGAAAAGAGAATGACTTCTCTTCCGAAATTCAAGACTACATATATCACCTCGTTTGTTTTTGGCGCGGCGTTTGCTTCGGGCTGGACCCCATGCGTCGGGCCAATTCTAGGCACTACGCTTACGCTGGCCGCTACTTCTCCAGGCGCGGCATACAATTCGCTGCTCGCTTACGCGCTAGGCCTTGGAGTGCCATTTCTGATAACAGGAGCATTCTTTTCGCAGGCGACGCGGGTCATCCGCAAGATGGTGAAGCACCTGAAATACTTCAACCCGATTATGGGCGCCATATTGATTGCACTTGGCATCCTAGTCTTCACTAACCAGCTCAGCATTATCGGCAACTTTCCACTAGCCAGCGAAATCATAAACTTGGAGAGAGGAATTTGAATACCGACAATCTGAGCGCGCTTGCAGTCGGGGTTGGAGTAGTCGCGCTTATTGCGGGATTCGGGATTTACTTTAACAGCCCTGACTTGAACAGGGCGTCAGGTCACCAAGTTAATTTTGTGCCGGCTGCTGTCGTGGAGGAAAACGGCACCATAACGAAGGTTCAGATAGACAAGTCGCAGTTCAAGCTGGCCCCAGAGCTTGCCAAGATAAGTGGCCATGTCAATACGGAAGAGCTGTCGCTTGCAGATCTCAGGGGCAAAGTAGTGCTCGTAGATTTTTGGACGTATAGTTGCATCAACTGCATCAGGACGATTCCTTACCTTAACGCGTGGCATGAAAAGTATGCGGACCAGGGACTCGTAATCGTTGGAGTCCATACTCCAGAATTTGAGTTTGAAAAAAATCATGACAACGTCGTAGCAGCGGTGGAAAAGTTTGGTATAGAATATCCCGTAGTCCAGGACAACGACAAGGGCACATGGAGGGAATACGAAAACAGGTACTGGCCGCGCAAGTATCTGATAGACGACGAAGGCTACATCCGCTACGATCACATAGGCGAAGGCGCGTACGCAGAGACTGAAAAAGTGATTCAGTCGCTCCTGGCAGAGCGCGCAGCAAATTCCGGGCAGACCATTAGCATAGACGGGTCGATAAGCCAGCCGGACGCGCAGAACGTGGACTTTGGCAAGATCCGGACCCCGGAGCTGTACTTTGGGTACCAGTTTGCCAGGGCAAAACTTGGAAACCCGGAAGGCTTCAAGCCGGGCGAAGTTGTCAGCTATAGCATCCCGGAAAATTCTGAAATCAAGCCCAACATCATTTATGTTTCCGGGGACTGGAAGAACAGCCCAGATTCAATGGAGCTGCAGGGAGAGATTGGAAGGATCGTCTTATCGTACTCGGCAAAGGCTGTAAACATTGTAGCAGGCGGGCAGGGAGAGCTGCATATAGTCGAGAACGGGGTGCAGCTGACCGGCGATGGCCGCGGGGCTGATGTTTCCGAGACGGGCCAACTAGACGTGGACGGTCAGAGACTATACAATATTGCGATGCACGACGATTATGGCACAAGGACAATCGAAATTACGGCGATCGGCAAGGGCTTTCAGATTTACACGTTCACATTTGGATAAGCTTGTCTCGCCCAAAGCTGTATCTCCAGCAGATCTCCGATCATTGTCGTAGGGTATTATCCACCGACAATAGCCATTTGATACCCTAATTTGCCATAGGGAAGCGCGTTCCTTAAGTCTAAACCGTGATCATTAGAGGGTCAAAGGGGAGAGAATTGGAAGCTTTCCCGAGCATCCCGTTCTCCCTTGGCGACACCGTCAAATTCCTGCCGGTGTCGCTACTCTCCCCTTTGAGCCATTAATGCAAACCTGACAACTGTTGCTGACTAGATAGTCAACCAGAGAGCAAGCCATGTTGCGGCAAGCTACATTATTCTGGTAGATCTTACCACAAAATCCTTTATCGCCGGCTGCTCAATCACGTGCGGTTGTTAATAGCAGCCGCCAGACCAAAGTAGCAAGTGCCGGCCGCCTGCTTGCAGATCGAAAATCCACGTATCCCTCTGTCTGCAACGGCGGCAATTACTCTTTCTTCTTAAAGCCGAAGTAGCACGAATGGCAAAGTGTCTTGCCATAGATGACGCCGGGATTGCCGCAGTTTTCGCAAGCCTTGTCATGCTCTATTGTAGAGTCTAAAGACTTGGCTTTTTGCAAGCATTTGCCGCATATTGGGGCTTCCAAGTTGTAGCTAGAGAGAAAGCCCTCACCGCACTGGGTGCACTTTAGGCTGTACATCTTGCCTTTTGGTTTCCAGCGATTGAATAGTCCCACGATGAACTATTATCGGAGCGGAATAATCAATGTATCGCCAATACAGGCTTAAAAAATGCGATCGCTAAGATGACCATGCCCGCATTATCCAACAATCAGTAAGGTTGATGAAAGAAAACATGTTTATGCAGTAGCAGTGGCATAATATTGGATAGAGCAGAAAATCATTTCTGAACATCATCTTTAATAGGAATATTTGATTCGCGGATTATGAATGAGTTTAACTATCCGGCCGATTGAATCAAGCGATGCAGAGAGCTGCGGAAGGATTGGTTATGAAGCGCACAAAGCAATCTCTTCAATTCATGGCTATCCCTCTGAGCAACCCTCTGAAGAGTACGGCATCGCGCTTGTCAGGACAATCCTTGGCAATCCAAATTCATGGGGCGTTTTAGCAGAAAAACAAGGACGGGTATTGGGAAGTATATTTCTGCATAAATTTCCGCCTTCGCCTGTAGCCGTGATAGGTCCACTCACCGTACATCCTTCTGCAGAAGATGCAGGTGTAGGTAGGGCGCTGATGTCAGCAGCTCTCGGCAAGGCTCGCGAACAAAAGCAGGAACAGGTCCGGTTGGTTCAATCGCCAAGTCATATCCGCTCATTTGTACTGTATACAAAGCAAGGGTTCACCCTTCGCGAACCTTTATTTTTGATGCACGGACAGGCATTAGCGCCAAATTACAAGAGTGATAATGTCCGTCTAGTCCTGGATGACAGCGACATTCCTGCATGCAACGAACTCTGCAAATCAGTGCATGGATTTTCAAGGGAGATGGAATTGCGTCAGGCAAAGGATCAAGGGGTCGCCAGTGTCGTAGAGCGGAATGGTGACCTTTCGGGTTATGCGGCTGGAATAGGACTGTTTGGTCATGCAGTGGCAAAATCAAACGACGATCTCAAGGCACTGATTGCAAATGCGCATGCTATTGTTGGCCCGGGATTCTTTGTGCCTGCGCGAAACCGTGAACTGTTGAATTGGTTATTTGAAAACGGTTTTCGAATTGCTTGGCCTGCAAACCTTATGACGCTCGGAGTTTACCAGGAACCCCTCACGCCATTTCTTCCATCTTTGGCTTACTGAAGGCTATCAACTAGACACTGGGCTTTCGAAACCGACGCTGTCTGCTCCTGCGTCGGCGCCGCCATGGCAGTAGACCTGGGCCTGATTAGCGCACTGAGGAGTAGGCTGCGCAAGAGCGAATCGCCCGAAGATCACACTGAAAAACCGACACATTCAAGCGGGCTCTGCTGTGGACAATCATCTAGATTTCGCTTGCCTTGATATTCTTCACACTCGGCGTCGCGCTTGGCCTGTCGTTTGCGAAGACAAGGGTGGAGAATATCCTGAGAGTCGATGCAGGCAAGTTGGGTCGTGACCAACAGCTGGAGACTCGACAGAACCTATCAGCGTATCTATGGTCTTGACCGCTTAAGGACAAGCTTTTAATGGTAAGGCTTGTCATCGGGAATCATGTCTGACACGAGCCAGCTTCTTGTCCGCAGGATAAAGGACGGCACAGTGATCGACCACATCGAAGCCGGCAAGGCCCTCTTGGTTCTTCAGGCGCTAACTATCGCTGGAAAGGAGGGCAACGTCATTACGGTGGCCCTAAATGTTCCGAGCAGCAAGCACAGCAAGAAGGATATTATCAAGGTGGAAAACCGATTCCTAGAGATTAGCGAAACTAACAAGCTGGCCCTCATTGCGCCGCGGGCAACAATCAATATCATCCGTGACTACAAGCTGGTTGAGAAGCGCAAGATCCAGCTGCCAGAATCCATAGTTGGGATTTTCAAGTGTCCCAATTTGAAATGCATTACAAACAGCGGGGAAGAGATCAGGTCTACAATAGACATAATCGACAAGGAAAAAGTAATGCTCAAGTGCAGGTATTGCGCAAGGATATTGTCAACGGACGAACTGGTCTTTTAGCGGATTTTTATCATCCGGTTTCTTGGCTTCCAGTCGACGTTGCTCTTTGGAAGTTTTGTCATGGCAAAGTGGAATATGACAAGTGGCGCAAACGCTGCAGCAGTGACTCCTGCAAGCATGTAATTGTCGAGGTACAACATGTACAGCACTATACCCGAGCCCGTCATGATCTCTATCCAGGTGCAGGTGCAAAGTTGCATTGCAATCTGTTTGATGCCGACCACAGCCATAATTCGCGCTTCCGGTATTTCTTTGAATCGGCGCGCTCGCATTCCTATAGATAGAGATTTCAACAAAACGTCATGATTTTTGAATAAAAATGAAAGATATATGAAAATGCTTAAAAACTAAGCTAAAGACAGATGTTCTCATCAACTTTTTATAGTTCGCAACTGTATCTTACTATTGTCCTCAAGGCGGGGGTGAAAAACATGACTGGCGAAATGGCAAACATGACAGTGCTAGGATTAGTCGTCGGGATTGTAGTCCTCGTTTCTATTGTGCTGATGGCAATAGTGGGAGGATCTCACGTATTTGACTAAGAAATGAGTTGAACCTATTCAAGTATCTAGCGTTGACTATGCTCCTTCAGCGGTTGGCACTTTGGCGAACTTTTTGGCCAATTTATAGCCAAATCCCATTGCGACAAAAAGCGTTATCAGACCAGCAGTAAGGGTCATGAAAATTTCTGCCTTTACTAGGTAATGCATTATCAGAGTCACACTGACTGCAGGAATCGCGATTATGACTGCGAGAAGTGTGCTTATCGCATATACCCTGCCTACAGTGACCTTGGGCTTGCCTTCCTTTGGGGCAGACACTAAATTTTCACAGGACTAGAACTGATTTAAGCGTTTATCAGCAACGCTCCTTCTGAAATATGAGATCGAGATTTCTTCTTAGAAAGGCTGATGTCGACAGAACCACGCCGCTGATAACGGCTGGGGACCTGATCCAACCCTTTATTCGAGGCACTCAAAACTGTATCGACATGCCAAATCGATTGAGTTTGACGGATTTATTAGTACCAGATGATTATGCTCAGACATGACAGAATTAGCGCCAGTAAATGTTGTAAGAAATCTAATGGACGCAATTAATAAGGGAGATCTCGATAGAGCATTGAGTTACTACGAACCAGATGCCGTTATAGTTGCACAACCCGGCCAATTAGCTCAGGGGACAGATGCAGTTCGCAAAGCGCTTGAAGGATTTATTTCGTTAAAGCCATCACTACAGGGGCAGGCGCATAATGTGATAGAGGCAAAAGACATCGCGCTTTTTTGTTCCAAGTGGAATTTGGTAGGGACATCGCCTGAAGGCAACCGCGTAGAAATGAGCGGGATCTCTTCGGACGTATTGCGCTGCCAAGCCGATGGTCGGTGGCTTATCGCAGTCGATAATCCATGGGGAACAAGTATCGTCGGCTAGTACCTGACCTTATATTTATTCAGACATGAAGTTGTTGACAAGACTTTTGATCTGATTCCCTCTTGCTCCTGAGCATAACTCCAATAGAAGAATCCTAGTTGTCATCAATTCAATCTTCGCGGACTGAGCTCTGCACTGCCGAAAAACGGTGAAAATTGAAAAAACATAAAGCGACTTGCTTATTCCGGGCTAATGAAAACCCCGTTTCCGAGCAGGACTCAGAATTTGTTAATGACCGCTCTGAGTCCACCGAATGTCTCGGTCGTGTGAAATGCTTTTTCGACTTCAGCTAGCGAATATCTGTGAGTCACTACCTCTGACAGGTCAACTATTCTTTCTGCTGCAACCCGGGCAGCCTCTTCCAATACAGGAGGAAGGGAGCTGAAGGTCCCAACGATGGACACCTGATTATAGTGTAACCAGTTGGCATCAAAAGAAAACTTTTGCCCACTAGGCATTCCGGCAAACAGACTTATCTTGGAACTTTTTCCAGCAACTTTTTCTACGAGATCAAACGCAGAAGGGTTGCTCGTTGCTATTACAACTACGCTGGCGCCAGCCTTGCCTGTGAAATCCAATACTCTAGTTGCAATGTCCTCATTGTATTCGAGTACAGCTTCTGCGCCCATAGACCGCGCCTTTTGCATCCTTGAATGAACCTTACCTACGACCACTGTTCTTGTACCCACAAAGTTCTTGAACAGCTGCAGATGTAGCAGTCCCACTGGTCCGTCGCCAATTATGACAACAGGTCTTGCATCGTGAATGGGGCCAAGCTGCTGCAGACCATGAAGGCAGCAGGCAAGCGGCTCAAGAAGCGACGCCTCTTCATCACTTAGGCTATCAGGAACCTCCACAAGCCCTCCCATCTTCACAGTCTGTTTCGGGATACTGACGTATTCCGCAAAGCCGCCGTTGTGGGTCGACCCTATCTCTTTCAAGTTTAAGCACATATTGTACTGGCCGGTACGGCAATATACGCAATCAAGGCATGGAATAATTGGGCACAGTGCTACTCTTGTGCCCTCGCTTATTGTGCCATTTGTCATTTGGACACTTTTGGTCACTTGTCCGCAAACCTCGTGCCCCAGTATTATTGGAGGGCTGACCTTGCGATGGCCATTCCTGAAGACCCGTACGTCGTAGCTGCAAACGGCACAGGAATTCACTTTGAGCGCCGGCCGGTCCTGGAAATACTGGGTCCTTTGCACCAAGATGTTATCTGGCCCGTGAAATACTGCGGCCTGCATGCCTTCCGTCGCGCTACTGCTGTGATCCGCTTCCAAATGATAGACGACAGTAGGTTTGTTCTACAAACATAAAAAGGGTTTACCGTAATTACATCACAATGACAAGGTTGTTTGAGCCCCATATCCACATGTACTCCCGCACCACCGATGACTACGATGCGATGTCTAAGGCAGGAATTGAAGTGATTGTCCAGCCTTCCTTCTGGCTTGGCACCCCGCGCACAGGCGTTAGCACGTTTGAAGATTACTGGGAGCATATGATAACTTTTGAGACAAAGAGAGCAAAAGACTTTGGAATCGAGCACTTTGTCTGCATCTCTGTTAACCCAAAGGAAGCGATGGAAAGACCGCTTGCATTAGACGCACTAAAAGCCATGATGAAGTATCTGGATCGGGAACGAGTTATTGCAGTAGGCGAGCTTGGCTACAATCTGATAAACCATCTAGAAGAGGAGGTCTTTGTAAAACAGATGGATATCGCTGCAGACAAGGATATGCTAATGACGGTACATCTGCCGCACAACAACAAGCCCGAGGGCATGCAGAGAATTGAGCGTATTGTGAACAGCGAAGGCGGCCAGCGTTATGAGCGGGCCAAAATACTAGTCGACCATAACGTCGAAGAAACAATAGAAAAAACCTTAGAGCTTGGAATGTGGGCAGGTCTCTCGGTGTATCCTGTTAGCAAGCTGTCACCGGAGCGCGCGATTAGCATAATCAGAAAATACGGCACCGAGAGAATAATGATACACAGCGCGGCTGACTGGGGAGTGTCGGATCCACTAAGCGTTCCTTTGGTGGCGAGGGAAATGAGGAAGGCCGGATTTAGCACCAATGAAATAGAGCGCGTGACTTTTTACAACGCCTACGACTTCTTTAAGCAGTCTCCAAAATTCACGTGGAAGCCATGAAGCTGGCATTTAGCACCAATGCTTTCAAGCGATACTCTCTTTATGATTCAATCAAGGAGATTGCAAAAATAGGTTACAGCGGAGTTGAAATACTCTGCGACACGCCCCATGCTTATCCGCCTGATTTTGAAGACGGCAAAGTGAACCTTCTCAAAGAGACGGTCGCATCCTGTGGGCTACAAATCTCAAATCTTAACGCATTTACGTTCTATGCCATGGGCGACGTTTATCATCCGTCATGGATAGATGACGAGTACTCGAGACAGGCGCGCATACAGCACACCATCAACTGCATAAGGCTTGCAGGTAAAGTAGGAGCCAAGAATCTGTCAACGGAACCCGGGGGCCCGTTGCCAGCTAGCTCTGATCGCCGCTTACTTCAAAGGATCTTTGTCGAGGGCCTAAAGGCTGCGGCAAAGGTGGCTGAAAAAGAGGGCATCGTCTTGCTTGTGGAACCGGAGCCCGGCCTGCTTATTGAAAATTCAGGTCAATTCAAAGAGATCATCGATGAAGTTTCCTCTGATTGGGTCAAGCTAAACTTTGACATCAGTCACTTTTACTGTGTAAATGAAGATCCGGCAAAGTTAGTCTATGAATTGTCGGACTATATAGTACATTTTCATCTTGCTGACATTTCGAACAGGGTGCACAACCATCTCGTGCCTGGCAGGGGTGAGATCGATTTTAAGGCAGTTTTTAGCGCGATGAATGATGTCGGTTACAGCGGATTTGTCACAGTTGAGCTCTATCCTTATCAGGACAACCCCGTACAAGTAGCGCGGGAGGCGTATAGCCACCTTTGCAAGATCATAGAATCAATGCGTTAAGGCAGTACCTGCTTCTTCTCAGGGTTCCTAATCTATTTACTGCCCCATCTAACATACTGGTAGGCTACTTTGCAACAGTTCCAGCAGCGGAAGCAAATGGCCTGCATCTCGCTTCGCTTATGGTCTCTTCTATCCTGCTGTACATCGCTGGAGTAGTGCTAAACGACTACTTTGACATCGAAGCGGACAAGCGGGAGCGCCCGTCTCGTCCGCTTGCATCTGGCCTCGTCCCAAAGGAGCGTGCCATAGTCATCGCTACAGCCGCACTCATGGCCGCCAATGCCATTGCCCTGACAGTCAGTCTTACGAGTCTTGCAATATCTGCCGCACTGTCAGTGGCACTAATCGCATACGATTTTCGCCTAAAACGCGGCCTCATGGCTCCGTTTTCAATGGGCAGCACAAGATTTCTTAACGTGATTCTGGGAGCGAGTCCCATGCTGTTTGCTTCGTCTGGAGTCCCAGTTGCCTTTGTTGCCGCTGTGCTGCTCTTTGTCTACGTCGTCGCTATCATGATGCTCAGCAAGAGAGAAGTCGGCGATGAAAAGCCGAATGCGGCGGGGGCAATTGCAATAGTCTCTGCCGTCGCCGTGTCACTAGCCATGGCAGGCTTTTTGCTGCAATTTCAGTGGGCGTTCTTGATAAACTTGGCCATATTTTCTGCAGTCATGGCAATTACTTTTGGCCGGTTAGAACGATCATCCTCGCAGTCTGTTCAGAAAGCTGTCAAAAACATGGTTCTCTCGATAATAATTCTCGATTCCGCGTTTGTGGCCGGTACGGCAGGCTTGGTTTATGGTCTTGCAACCATGCTCTTTATTGTGCCAGCCTTGCTGCTGGCAAAAAAGCTATACGTAACCTGACGTTAAGTTATTTAAGCGATGTACAGATAAGGCTGGCAGACACCATGGTTGCACCGAAACATTCCATTGTGCTGAGCATTGTTGGACTAGAAGTTGAGCATCTAGAGTCCGGCCTTATTCCAAACATTGCAAAGATAGCCGAAGCCGGCGAGTATGCAAAGCTAGAGCCCGTCTTTCCAGCTGTGACATGTACCGTCCAAGCCAGCATCTTGTCTGGCAAGTATCCGCAGGAGCATGGCATAATTGGAAATGGGCTTTATGATAGAAAGACCTATACTGCATCCTTTTGGGAACAGCCAAGCTCGCTTGTCAAGGCAGATAGGATCTGGGACAAGCAAAATGCGGGCACTTCCGCTGCGCTATTTTGGCAAAACACCATGTATGCTCGTTCTGATGTTGTAGTTACTCCGCGGCCCATACATCTTGATGAGGGATTAGTCATGTGGTGTTACTCAAAACCGGTGGGATATTATGAAGAACTGAAAGAAAACTTTGGCGAGTTTGATCTGGCAGGCTACTGGGGACCGCTTGCGTCATCCAAATCGAGTGAATGGATAGCCAAGGCTGCGGAATACACCCTGGAGAAAAAACGGCCTAACCAGCTTTTCGCATATCTACCACATGTAGACTATTCAGCGCAGCGATTCGGCAAGTCGGATGCTCGGGTCAAAGAGGACTTGCGAAAAGCAGATGACATAGTTGGACGACTGGTACAAAAAACAACCGAGCTTGGGATAAGCGATAAAACACAATTCATTGTTCTCTCGGAATACTCATTTAATGACGTAAACGGTTCCGTTCCCTTGAACCTAGTACTGCGAGATGCCGGCCTGCTTGCAGTACGGGAAATACAAGGTAAAGAATATCTTGATTTTGAGTTCAGCAAGGCATTTGCGATGGTGGATCACCAAGTGGCGCATATCTTTGTACATGATGGTTTTGAGGATGAAACAAGGAAGGCACTTGAATCGACCAGCGGAGTTGAGAGGATACTTGATGGCGAGGGTAAGAAACTCTTGAAAATAGACCACGAGCGAAGCGGAGAGCTTGTGGCTATTTCACAGCGCGACAAGTGGTTCAGCTATTATTGGTGGCATGATGAGACTAAGGCTCCAAGTTTTGCCCGCAGGGTGGACATACACAGAAAGCCAGGGTATGATCCGGTCGAGCTTTTTTTTGACCCAAAGACAAAGTCGATACCGCTTGATCCAAGTTTGGTAAAAGGGTCGCATGGAAGGCCGGCTAATCTGGAGACAGGTGAGGGCCTTGCCTTTTATTGCTCAAGCATCAAGCATGAGATCGCAAAATCCGGCGTCGCAAAATGCACAGATATCGTAAAGTGTATAGCGCGACAATGAAATATTCAATCACTCTTTCATCATTTAGGCAAATAGAGCCGGTCGAGGTAAGCATCGCAAGGCTTGCAAGCCAGGGATTCGACGCAGTAGAAATGTACGGCGAGCCGGAAGAGGTAGACTTGAAGCTACTAAAGGATGTCCTGAGCACGACCAGGCTTTCAGTATGTGGTATAACGGGAATGTGGGGCAGAGTAAGCAGACATGGCTGGAAGCGGAAACTCTTGAGTTCTGATGAGGTCCTAGTGGAAGCATCTCAGAAATATGTAAAGGACTGTGTTAGAATGTGCAGCCAGCTTGGTGGTAATGAGATGAATATCTGCCTATTTGCTGATGAAATTGAAGGCTTTGACAAGACTCATGGGGCTGTTGCCAATGCAGAAAAAAGCAAGATCATAACGAAGGTGTTACCGATATTAGCTGCGCTCTGTAATGACGCAGCGAATAATGGGGTGAGGCTTGTATTGGAACCACTGAACCGGTACAGCACGCCATACTGTGTTACCGCAACGGATGCACTTGAGATTGTGAAACAGCTAGATAACCTTGGGATTCTGCTTGACACATTTCACATGAACATAGAGGAGGATTCATTTGAAGGTGCGATATTTTCCTGCAAAAAGTTCCTACAG
Organism: Nitrososphaera sp.; assembly: GCA_022545875.1. Classification (GTDB taxonomy): domain Archaea; phylum Thermoproteota; class Nitrososphaeria; order Nitrososphaerales; family Nitrososphaeraceae; genus Nitrososphaera. The sequence goes on along the minus strand of JAKEIF010000019.1, from coordinate 42 downwards.
CACACTCATTTCGCTGACAACAATAGAAAAATGCCGGGGTTT
>JAKEIF010000196.1 GCA_022545875.1 Nitrososphaera sp. | reverse complement strand
ATTTCGCTGGGTGGGATGGTGTCTGTATCCAGTAGCCTTCCGGATACTGTAAAGCCGGTACCAGCAGTTACGTCCCTGATAGGCGCCAACACGACGCTTGTTGCGTGTTGCTCCACAGTAACAGAAGTCGTATCTGTGTCCTTCAAAATTGCAGGAGAATCACATGGATTCTGCAACCGTGCGGTAATTGTGTTGAGACCAGTATTGGCGGCTCCGTAGATGTGATTGAAGCCCCATGTGCCGCTACCTGGTACTACTGCCTGCTCGTTAGTCGAACCGTCGCCCCATGCGACGACAACGCAGTCGCCGGCAATGGCACCGCTGTATGTTCCGTCGACGTTGACGAGGTCAAGGTCCCAGCGCGGGGTTGAGTCATCAACGTTTGTGATGGCAATATCAGGCCCTGCAGCTGAAGCCACAGTAATCGTATTTGTGCCCATTGGCAGTGCTCCATATCCTGTATTGCCCGAAGCATCTACCGCTTCCACCAGATATTGATAAGTGCCGTCCGGTACAATCGATGAAGTGAATCCGATGCCATCCCATATGGCATCGTTCGTTCCGACAATCATGGTGCCGGTTAGATTTGCACCTCCCATCAGGCTTCCATCGAGGATTTGAATCGTATAGGTGCCCGCCTCATCTGAGTCAAAGGAGATTGTAGTCGTCTCACCGATGTCGGGTGCGAATGGATCTGGAGCGTCGACGACATTGGTGATAGCAGGAGGCGTGGTGTCGCCTGCAGCCAAGTCCTCAGTGAACTTTGAAATTACAAGGTCAAAGCCGCCGGCATTGTTCTCGCTATACACCCCAGGAGTCGTCGGATAATCTGTGGATTGAGATGAGCCAGACACATAGACGTCTCCAGCAGCATCTATTGCAATAGATCTCGCCGAATCAACGTCTGTTCCTCCAATGAATGTGGACGCTGAAAGTCCTGATAGATTTGGTGCAAGTTTGGAGACTGCGATTTCATTGTTCCCGTTGTGAGTTTCGTCATAGGCCCCCAGAGTCGTTGGGTAACCCAGACCAGCCTGGACAGCAATGTAAACATCATCTGAAGGCCCAAGTGTCATGGCGCGAGCAAAGTCAACGTTAGGTCCACCGATGAAGGTGGAATATTGCAGAGAACCGAGGCTGGGACTCAGACCTGAGACAAAGACGTCATAATCGCCATTGTGACTAGTATCATATGGGCTCCCCCCCGCAGTTGGAAACAATGGAGAAAGTGTCCTGCCAGAGACATAGACACCGAAAGTTGGAGAGACTGCAATGCTGTAGGCAAGATCGAACTCTAGGTCCCCTAGATATGTTGAGGCAACTATTGAACTGAGACCGGGGTTCAGACGTGAGACAAATACGTCAGAGCTGCCAGCATGAGTTGTGTCAAAGCCGCCTGGTGTTGTTGGGAAGTTCCCAGAATTAGTTCTTCCGGTTACATATACATCACCTGTGGAATCAATGGCAATCGCCTCGACTTCGTCAACCGAACCTCCCCCCAGAAAAGTTGACGCGGAAAGTGTAGTGAGTGAAGGATTAAGCCTCGCGATGAAGCCCTCCTCAACACCTGCGAATGTGGTATCTGCTCCTCCCCCTACTGGAAAGCTTGCCCCCTCAGTCCAGCCGCCGACATAGACATCCGAGCCGGTATATGCTATTGCATGGATTTCTTCGACTGCATCTTCGGCATCATCGCCACCGAGAAGAGTAGATACTTCGAGTAGTCCCGTAGATCCGATCACGGAAATGAACCCAGAGCGCGCACCGATAGGCGGAGTAGTGTCATAGGCGCCAAGCGTTGTGGGAAAATCAACAGAGTCAGTTCTCCCCGCGACGTAAACACTATCTGGATTGGTTGTGATAGCAAAGGGAGTATCGCTATTAACCCCTCCCAGAAAAGTTGAAAATTCTAGCGTGACAAGATCTCCGCTAACTCTTGAAACCACAACGTCACCCAAGCTCGGTGGTCCGGAGTCGTAGGCACCCGGTGTGGTAGGGTAATCCGCAGAGCTAGACTGAGCTGCGATGACGATACTACCACTAGGACCGCCGAAAGGTACTATCGTGAACACGGGCTCAACATCAGTTCCGCTCCCTCCGATATAGGTGGATGCGATCAGTGGATCTATTGTCAGCGCGTAATCCGGGTTATAGTCGGTGCCTACATCGAATCCATATTCAAATTTGCCATGGACAGCATATGATACTTGGACTTGATTGATTGCTCCCTCAATTTCCTGAAATGCAACAGGACGTGTAAGGCTAACCTTGCCAAGTTCAGTTTCAAGGACTAATTCGCCATTAGCATCTATGCTCAATTCAGTTATCCCTTCTAGCCCGAGTCGAATATCCTTCACATTGGCACCGGGAGCTACAGTAAAGATCTTTTCTACGTTGTTGCTTGAGGCCTTTAGGTCTACCACAATACCGTCCCACGCCTCGCCAAATGAAACAGTATTGAATGCAGGGATGCCTTCCCTCCAGTTGCTCTGCTCACCAACATAGTAGTTTATTCTGGTTGGACTCATTTCAGAACCATATGGCAGCTGAAGTTTCGCATCGACCAAAGTTTCCTTGATTGCTACTGAATTCAACCCGCCATCTGGCCCAGTATCGCTGCTACCGGCCATTTTCAAAGCGTATGTAACACCATTTGTTGTGACAAAGACAGTGCCTGCAAATGTCTCGGCATAGAAGAGGGCTGCAGGATCCTTTTGACCTTGGTTCGTAATAAATGGCAAGCTAATGTCTGGTGCCGGAGTGTCTACTGATGCGGGGTTAATCGAATTTGATGAGTTTATCAACTCGACTGGAAAGGCACTCGCTTTTTGGATAAATATCGAGTTCAGCGGCATAGAGAAGATACCGAATAATAGAATTCCACACAATCCAAATGCCAGGAATGCTTCTGACCAATTGATGTTGCTTTCTTTTGTAAAATTACTAGGGATTCTTTTGTTACCGAGAGTGAAGGAAGATTTCATCTTGACGAATCTCCAGTAGCGACCGTTCCGAATTATATAAGGCGAACTCAGTGATCGCTCAGTTTTTGGCAGAAGTTAAGGCTGGAGAGGGGTTTTTGCAAGCCATAAGAAGACGGAGTTCCCTGAAAACGGAACATTATTCATAAGATAACTATATGACTATTTGCGATAAGTTATATAATTGAGATTGTCAGAGAACTTTATTGTCATCCAACCTCATGGGATCCTTCTCGGTCGCGGTTATTGAGAGGATGTTGAGGGTTCTGAATGAGCACAGCCCCGGGATCAACCGTACCAACCTCGCGGGCAGAACAGGCCTGAACTATGGCACATGTATCAGGTATGTTGACCTCCTTCTGCTCCTAAAGTGGGTGAATATATCACAAGAGTATGGAAGCCTTGTTTTCCTGACTCAGGCAGGAAAGGAGTTCATGATCTCGCTTGAACGATCAAGTAAGGGCTATGCCAAGGCCGGCGATGTAAACGTCGAGGACTCTGATCGCCAGCCCAGAGTCGAGTTACGTAGTCGATCGGATCATTCTGTGCTTGAATTACACAGAAATTCAAAATATGTACCATTTGGTACGACCGCTCCGCTGGAACCAAATCTGGGTAAAGCTGGCAGCATAATGATAATCGATGATGAACAGGACATCTTGCTAACCTACGAGATCTATCTGAGGGACCACGGTTTTAACGTTTACAGTTTTTCTGACTCTAAAGATGCTTTGCAGTTCTTCGAAGAAAATGCAAATCGATCAGTTGACTTGGTAATTTCTGATATTAGAATGATGTCAATCAACGGAATTCAGCTTTATAGACAGATAAAATCAATTGATCCGAACGTCAAGATTATCTTTATCTCCGCGCTTGATGCGGCCCCGGAAATTACTTCGGTCCTTGCAGGATTTAAGCGGGAAGATCTCCTCTCAAAGCCTGTTGACCAGAAGAGACTCCTAAGCGCGGTATCGACAGCTATTGCCAAAACGAGACGTTCTGACATCACTTCGATGGTTGCACAAAAGCTTCAAACCTAAAGCTTGCCGCGCCAAAGCACTACCATGCCTGTGAAATTGATTCGCGAATGGATTGAGTCAGTATCGACATCGTTTGAAGTCTCTAAACTGTAGCGCGAGAACTCTCCCTTATGCGTAGTTACTGCCCGCTCTGCGACTCCGAGCAAGAAAACAGGACTTGAACTTTCAATTCCATCTTCAGAATGTCAATTGCGCGGATTACCAGTCAAACCTATAGGCATCATATGCACGAAAGTTCGTTCCTGCCCAATTGATTTCGGTCTTGTCTGGCAGATACCTAACGGTGGCAGGTGTGGAGGCAAACATCTTGTCGCCGGTTTCAGTATCCACTTTTACGACTTTTTGCCGGATATGGATGCTCTTGGGTATTGATATGCGGATTGCAAACTTTTTGCAGTCTGATGCGAACCTGTATCCATACTGCCTCTCCGGCTCTTCCCAATCATATTCAAGTTTGAGTATCCTGCCCTTCT
>JAKEIF010000195.1 GCA_022545875.1 Nitrososphaera sp. | reverse complement strand
GTCCTGCTGTCGTCAATACGAGCAGGGGTTACGTTCACCCTGACATCGGTCGCGTTGATTCTATGCCCCATCAACTCATGCTCTAGGCTTGAAATATTGTATTGAGACTTTGACTGATTCTCAAGAACGCTGTTCTTGACCGTTGCATTCGGAAAAATTTGGCTGGAATTTAGTGAGAATGTATAATCCAAAAAATCAAGAAAGTGCGCGCGCGGCAACATCTTTGTGTCCGTGCTAGAATAACCAAGCTCGCCTGCAGCATGGCCGCCAAAAAATGGAACAAGGATTGCTGCGATGCAGAGCAGGCGAGACAATGCCTACCGTTGTTCAAAATGAAATATAGAAGTTGCAAGAAACAAAGGCAATAGGTGACAAGCTAGCGGATAGTCTTTAGAATTATCACCGTATTGGTGTCAGATACTCCCTCAATTTTGCGTATGTCGTCTATGCACTTGTTTATCTCTACTATCGCGGGAGCCGCGATAATTGCGGCGATATCATACTGTCCGGTTATTTCATAGACGACCTCTACTCCGCCGAGCTTCATCAGTCTGGCAGACACAGCGGAAGTATCCGCGGTAGAGCTCACCGATATCAGCGTGATGGCACTTGTCTTGTCGCTAGCTCCCAGCTCTATTGTGAAGCGCTTGATCTGTCCTCCGTCAACGAGATTCTTTACCCTGCGCCTGACGGCAGACTCTGAAAGCCCGATCTGGTTCGCTATTTCTACAAATGCCCTGCGGGAATCAGCCTGCAATATTCGGATTATCTTTTCGTCCGTATCGTCGATGCTAGACGACATTTCTTCTTTTTTCCTCGAGGGAGAGTACATTGTCCATTATATCAACTGCGCGGGAAACCGTCGTTTCGTCCATCACAAGTGGCGGAAGCAGCCTAATGATGTTCCTTCCCGAGTATAGCATCAACAGCCCATTGCGAATTCCGTCAAACAGGACGTCCCGGACCTCAAAGCGGAGCTCCACGGCCAGCATCATGCCCAGTCCCCTGACTTCCCGGATAATCTTGTGCCGTTCCTTTAGCCCGATGAGCTGGTCTTTGAAATAGCTCCCAACCTTTGCAGCGTTCTGTACGAGCTTGTCTTCTGTCAGTGCATCCATTGTAGCGGAGCCGGCAGCGCATGCGATCGGGCTTCCGCCAAATGTGGATGAGTGCTCGCCAAGCTTCATTGCGTCCATTATTTCCGGCTTTGCCAGGACTAGACCCATCGGTATGCCGCCAGCTATACCTTTAGCCAAACACATGATGTCCGGGACGGTGTTCCAGTTTTCCCCTGCCCACATCTTGCCAGTTCTGCCAAGGCCTGCCTGGATCTCGTCGTATACCAAGACAATATTTCGGCGGCTGCATATCTCCCGGATCTTTGGCAAAAGATCATCAGGCGGCACGATTATGCCTGTCTCTCCCTGAATCGGCTCTACGATTACTGCGCCTATTGTGTCGTCAATTGCCTCTTCGAGCTTGGCGGGATCACTATAAGGAACAAATTTCATTCCTTCCAGAAGCGGAGTGAAAGACTTGCGGTATTTTTCGTTGTAAGTAACAGATAGCGCGCCAAATGTCTTGCCATGGTAGGCCCCATTCATGGCAATAACTCCCGGTTTGCCAGAATACTTGCGGGCAAATTTTAGTGCGCCTTCGACAGACTCGGCGCCGCTGTTTGTAAAGAACATTTTTGTCAGACCTGCGGGCGCAACAGTCGACATCTTTTCCATGAATTCCAGGCGAGTATTATTGTAGACTGACATGTGCGCAGTTATCAGAGTATCTGCCTGTTTTTTGATGGCTGCAACGACCCTGTCATTGCAGTGTCCGACTAGGGCTACCCCATAACCTCCCATGCAGTCAATGTATTCCTTGCCGTTCGTGTCCCAGACCCTAGCGCCTTTCCCCTTCGCTAGATTCACCTGGAATCTCTGGTAAAGAGTCGCAAGGTGTTGATCTTCGCCGTTCATTTGGGACTAATCACCGTACAGTTACTGTGAGCGATTGCAGCAGAAATCGGGTTCTCTACCTGACCAGATGCTATTACAGCCTCCTTCACGCCCATGTCAAGGGCCTCTGTGCAGGCAAGCACTTTCTTTTCCATTCCAAAACCTATCTTGGGCAGCACTTCTTTGGCTTGCTCAAGGGTCATTCCTGTGACTAGCTTTTCGTTAAGCATTAGGCCATTCACGTTTGTGACAAAGATCACCTTGTCCGCCTTTACTCCTCCGGCTACATAGGCGGCCGCCCTGTCGCCATCTACATTCAGAAAGTCAAATTCCTCGCTCAGGGCTATTGGCGAGATTACAGGCACGTAGCCGTTGTCGACTAGATTGTGCACCAAGGCTGGGTCTACTGCGTTTATCTTGCCTGTATAGCCGCCGTCAATCATCATCTTTCTGCCCTTCTCGTTAATTATCAATAGTTTCTTTTTGCGCTCTGCCTTCAATATGCCTCCGTCTATTCCCGCGATCCCCACCGCCTTTATTCCCTGCCGCAAAAGCATTCCGACAATAGCTTTGTTTATCCTGCCCGACATCACCATGGTGTAGATGTCTGCAGTTTCTTTATCGGTATAGCGACTGCGGACTCCGCCGGGGGACACGATAAACTTTTGTTCTTTGCCCAGCTTTGTGGCAGTTGCTGTCACTTCCTTGCCGCCGCCGTGTACAAAGACGAGCTTTTCCCTTTCGGCTATTGACTTGATGTCGGTAAGGGCCGACGGGTGCAGCCCATCGACTACGCTTCCGCCGATCTTGATTACTATCATACCGGAGTCAGGGGTGCATATCTGAGGCCTTCGGTCTCCTCAAGGCCGAACATCACGTTCATGTTCTGAATGGCAGAGCCTGCCGCGCCCTTCATCAGGTTGTCAGAAGCAGAAAGCGCCACTATCCTCTGGTTGTACTCGTCAATGTCAAAGCCTACGTCGCAAAAGTTGGATCCGACCACAAACTTTGGATCTGGGAACTTATAGAGGCCCTTCTTGTCGCGGATGAGCCTGACGAACGGTTCGGTCTTGTAGGAATTGCGATACATCTTCCATAGCTCCAGCTCCTCCACCGGTCTCTTGAGGAAAGTGTGATTTGTCGTCAATATTCCTCTGACGATGTTAACCGCGTGCGGGCTCATGCTGACTTTGATTTGCTTCTTTGCAACAAGCGAGAGTTCCTGTTCTATTTCACCTGTGTGTCTGTGCTTAGCAGGCTTGTACGGTCTGACTACTCCATAGCGCATCGCATGATGAGTTCCGGCGTTAGATTTCTGCCCTGCACCAGATGACCCAATCTTGCTGTCTACCACTACGTGTTCAGTGTCAATCAAGTTATTCTCTATGAGCGGCTTTAGCGCAAGTAGAGATGTAACTGCCATGCAGCCGGGGCAAGACACGAGTTGGGCCTTTTTGATCTCTTCACGGTGGAATTCCGGCACTCCATAAACTGATTTGGAAAGCATGTCAGGGAATGGGTGCTCCCATCCGTACCACTTTACATAGTCCTTTGGATTTTTGAGCCTGAAATCTGCCGACAGGTCGATTATGCGCATCCCCCTGTCGTAAAGGTCCTTGACAATCTTGTTTGCCTTGCCGTGAGGTACAGAAGTGAAAACCATGTCACACGAATTTGCCAACTTTTCCATGTCCATCGGAGAGAATGTCAAGTCGATAAATCCCTTTAGCGAAGGATGAACCCTGTGCACATAGTCGCCTGCCTTTTGCCGCGATGTTACCATGCTGACTTCAACTTTGGGGTGCGTTACAAGCAGCCTCAAAAGTTCTCCGCCTACGTAGCCAGATGCGCCTACCACTCCGACTTTCATCTAACAGATCTTTTCTCCCGCAAGAATTCGCATTTCCTTATGAAATTTTGCCTCAAAAATCCTCATTTATATTTTTTGGTCAGATAAGACCAATTGTAGGTCAATTGTGACCAGAATTGGTCAATCACTTCTTTGCAACGCTGACGGCGTAATCGATCATCGCCCCTGGTATGTCTGCCTTTGATACAGCAGCGGCGCCATGGAACTCTACCGTGTTATTGACTTCATGCACCACCAGGCCATTATCCTTGTCTTCCATCATGTCCACTCCTACGATCCCTCCACCCACTGCGTTCGCAGCCTTGATGGCAAGATCTTCTAGCTCCTTGGTTATCTTGGCAAGCTCTGCCTTTCCGCCACGCGCAACGTTCGTCCGCCATTCATTCTCCGCTGAATAACGGTAAATGGCAGTCACAGCTTGATCCCCGACAACGATGCACCTGATGTCTCGAGGTGGCCTGGCAATCATTTCCTGCACATAGTAAATCCTCGCAAAGGGGCTGTCGTCCTCTTCCCTCATCTCGACCACCATGCTGGCGACTTCCTCGTCCCTGAGCGGAAATACGCCTCTTCCCCATGAACCTACTATGGGTTTTAGGACCTGCGGGAACCCGGATTTTCTTATGGTCTCCATCGCGGATTCTGCACTGAAAGCAAATTGGGTC
>JAKEIF010000194.1 GCA_022545875.1 Nitrososphaera sp. | reverse complement strand
GGCGGGGCCATAACCGATGCGGCCATAAACCTTTGCGCCGCGATGGCAGGAAGAGAGCACGGCGACGCAAGAAAAGCGATGACTTTGCTAAGGGTTGCAGCAGAAATCGCTGAGAGACAGAGCGCGCCAAAGGTGGATGAAAAACATGTCAGGGCGGCGCAGGAAAAAATAGAACGCGATCTCCCGTACGAGTTATTGAAGAACCAGCCAACTCACATGAAGCTCGTAATACTTGCGATTGCGAAATCAAAAGATGGATTTACCGGCGACGTCTATGACATGTATTCTTCACTCTGCAAAGGAGTGGACCAAGATCCTCTGACACAGCGCAGAGTCACCCAGATGATAAGCCAGCTGGACCTGCTGGGTCTAGTCGCGACCGACGTGATAAACCAGGGGCGCTATGGCAGGTCGCAGAAAATCAGAATAAAGATCCCAGTTGCGACCGTCAAAGAAGCTCTCAAGGGCGATTCCATGTTTTCCGCGCTTATAGATTAAAGTCCTGCAGGAAGGGCTGGAGAGTGGCTAGGTTTACAACGACCGCTATGCCTGGGCTCGGCGTGATCCCCATCGTTTGCTGGAATTTTGTTTGCGCCTGCCACGCGCCCGAGTTCACGACAAGCGTGCCTCTGTAATTCTGAATGTCGACGACGTGGACGTGGCCCGAGTGGAGTATATCAGGCACCTCAGAAATTACCATCATGTCTTCCTGCTCAGGGGCGATGGGCGTGCGCTCGCCGTACGTTGGAGAAAGGTGGCGTGCCTTTAGGAGAACTTTCATTGCCTCTGCAGGCTTTGCATAGCTCAAGCCTGGCGTTGATGCGATGACATCGTCAAGGCTCTGGCCGTGGTACATCAAAACCTTGACGCCATTTAGCTCGATAGATGCAGGGTTGCCGAGCATTACACAGTTCTCAAGTGAGTACAGCGTTTCAGCGAGGTCCTTCCTTGGTATTGACGGCTGGGGAAGAGCTCGCCTGCCAGGGTCATGGTTGCCCGGTATCACAAACATCTTGATATGTTTTGGCACCTTTGTCAAAAGCTCTGCAGCGCGGTTCATTTGTTTCACGGCGTTCATCTCCACCAACTCTTTGTCCTGGTTTGGAAATATTCCAACGCCCTCTATTAGATCGCCTCCGAAACAAAGGAACTTTATTTTGCGAACGATTTCGTCATCAGTAGAAGATAGCCATTCAATAAAACGCGCAAACTCGGCTTGCATGAAATACTTGCTTCCGACGTGCATGTCAGAGATCAATACCGCGTACGATTCTGACTTGCTCCTGCCTGGCAGGTGATCTGGGATGTCAGGCGCAATTATGCTTTTTACCATCAGGCCGGGCATTCCTTTGGCATTTTCAAGTTCGAGCATTACCATCTGGTCGAGTGCAAGGACGGCTGCCTGCTTTTTTGCATCGTCTGTCGTCGCCATTACGGATATGGTGCCGGTATAATCGTCAACGGCAAGTTCAATGCCGTTTTTCTTTGAACGCTTTGACATCAAAAGCCCCGCCACAATCGAAGTGGACCCTCCATTGAGGCTGCGCTCTCCTCTCTCTTGCTGCACTTTTCCGCCGCTTCTTGCGTTCTGCTTGACGGAAGCCACTTTGGATATGCGCTTGCTGTCTGGCCGCTGGGATAATATCCTCATGGTCTTTTCGAACCTGCTGCGAAAGAGAGAAGCGTATCCATCCACTCCTTCACCGGTCGTGACATTTGGAGTCGGGTCCATCACTACTTTGCTTATCTCTTCAACAGGACCATCCTCCTCGAGCGACTTTGCCGGGTTGAGCAAGCCCTTGATGTCTTCAACCAAAATTACGGGGTTCTTGGCATTCTTTTTTGCCTTGACTATTTCCTGTACGATCTTCAAAATGTCGTCGTCAAGGCCTTTGAGCATGGCAAACGCGTCAGGATGGATCTGAAACCTGTTGTTGGTCGCATAGGACAGTGCACTAAAGAGTTCATTTTGTAAAGCCAACGCTGACAGAGCCGGTGTTGATCCAGACACCATGCTTAATTAGATTTCTCTATGTCAACATGATTTTATTCAACGACGCGTAAATAACGGCGTGAACAAGTACTGCGGCAGGTGCAAGAAACTGCTGCCCTCTGATTCAAAATATCTCTTGTGTGATGAATGCCACAAGCGGACCGTGATGGCAGAAGAGGACAGGGAATTTTACGAAAACTCGCGCGTCCACTACTAGGCCGTTTCTGCCCGACTCTTTCTGATAGTGTGTCTCGTGGTGCTACTGGTGCGCGCACTCTTATTGTTCAGGTCTTCTGGCGGCGGAAGTTCAGGAGGAGACTTTAGGCGCCTTTTTTCCATATCTCCGGCTTCGACGACGGGTACGCCTACCGAGTCCCTCAGCCTGACTGCCAGGTCCCTGCGCGCCATCACAAGCTGACGTTGCTGGTCGAGCAGTTTTACAAATCCAGTGTAAATGTCGACCTGGTCGCCGTAACTTCTTGTCCTCACTTCCGTAAGTATGTCTTCAAACGATTCTGAAAATGTGCCGGCAAGGGCTCCCATCCTGCTTATTGCGTCTCTATCCAGCGCGGCCTGCTTTGCTTCCGCTTTTAGTTTCGCCTTCTTGGCCTCCTTCTTTGCCACCTTTGTACCTGCCACAATTATTTCCTTGAGCTCATTTGCCGCCCTTTTCATTTTCTTGGATAATTCAGATTCAGTGTCCACATAGCCTTCCGGAGTTGAAACACCGACCGTCTCGGGCCGGGGCGATGTGGTTAGCGACTGCGCCTCGCTCATTATGGCATCCGGAGTGGTCTTTCTTTGCTCTTCTTCCAATTGCCTGCTAGACGAGGTCCTGATCTCTTCAGCGGATGGCCTCAGGCTCTTTCCTTGAGGCAGAGGAGCATCCTTATCTTGCTCATACTGCGCGATCGACTCGCCTTCTTTTATGATCACCGAACTACCGGCTAGGGCTATAATCGACTTTGGAATATCATACCTAGAGTCATCGGAATCGCCGAAAACTACGATCTTGTCGTCAGTCTCCCTGACAACATGACCAAACGTCTGTCCACCTGCAACGACTGTCTTGTTGAAAAGATCCTTGGGATATTTGCCTTCAAAACTTCCAAGGTCATCGTCGGAGC
>JAKEIF010000193.1 GCA_022545875.1 Nitrososphaera sp. | reverse complement strand
GCGACAGGTATCTCTTGGGTTCGAGTCTTCCAACACCGCTTTCTTGCTCCCATCTCGCGGGGTCATCCGTCGGATTAGTTCCGAGTTCCATCAACCGTTCGTTGACTTCTTCCGCGTGGCCGAGTTCCTCTTTAGCTCTTTCTTCAAAAAAGTCCTCATGGAGGACCCCGAGACCTTCGATATTGTTGGCAACATATTGAAAGTAGTGGAACGTTGACATGTCGAACGCATACGCCTTATGCAGCATTGCAATAGTACCGTCAACTCCAGGACCTGCTATTTCTAACGATTTCTTTCCCATGAGCAATTTAATGATCGTACCAATATATAAGAATTTTACAATAAATTAGGATGACCTAACGATTTTTATCATAAAAGTAGTACACACTAACGAATTACCGTAAAAACGTAGAATCCATCGATTAAATAGTTGACATTTCCTAGCGATATGAATCAGCTCGATACACTAATCCGGCCAAAAACGAAAAATTCTTGATGGGCACCCAGCGCGTAGGCAGTTGTTGCTGGGAACCAGTATTCTGATCCGGTCTTACTGCGCACTCTTTTTTCTCGGGAGCTCTAGTCCGATTACGCCCATCATAGAATCACCTATTGGCTCAAATATCGCCCTCAGAGATTCTTCGTCGTAAAAGCGAGTAATCTCGCTCAGTTTGGTCTCTATCTTTTTCTGCTCGATTTTTAAGAGAATGTACCTTGCGATCAAGGCCTTTACTTCTTCGGCCTTGTCTTCCTTGATGACGTGTTTTGAAGACATTGGATATCACCTAGTGTCAATCTGCTCTATGGTGCGTTCTTGAGCACAACAATCGAGCCGTATCTGACCTGAGTTTCATTGAGTGCATATGTCATTTGTTCCAACGGATCCAATATTCCATCGGTATTTTCACAAATGAATATACTTGGTGAGAAATCCTGTTCATCCTCTTCATTTTTTAAAAGTGAAGAACTTAGTGGTTTTGAACTCACTTTGTTATTCATACGACTCGCGCTTAGGCTGTCCTAATATTTAAACGGTGGTTTCAATCAGGCATCGGAATCACATGATTCCGCTCTTATTCTCCTTTTTCATAAATGCAATTCCGCGTGGAATAATTGTGACAGCAATTGCATCATCTGTGAACTAGAGAAATCGTAACAGTCATGGATAAGGCAGAATTAGATGCAGCCCATGCGACAGGGTATGCCAATTATTAGCCTGCCAATCTGAGTTTGGGAGCCGTGCTCTACATCTTTATTGGTAAAGCGCAAATCTCTCCCGTGCTATTATGTCGGAAATATCGTAGGAAGACGGCCCAGCTGTTGTAGTATTAACTTATTAATTTCTTGTAGCCCTTAAATTCCTTAGTGACTGAAGCAGTTAGCGAATCCATACATCAAAGTTTGATTTCTGATTTTTCTGAAGTTCGGAAAGCGACAATCGAACTTTTTAGGCCGCTGAGAGTGGAAGATGCAGTTGTTCAGTCCGATGCCTTTGGCAGCCCCGCAAATTGGCATCTCGCCCACGTGACATGGTTTTTCCACAAGATTCTTGAGAAATATGGAAGTAGCCAAATGCTGGAGGACGACGCAAAGAAAGTCGGTGTTAGCCTGTCGTATCTTAATTCGTACTATCAACGTTACGGAAGCATTCTTCCAAAGACAGAACGAGGCAAATTTCCAAGGCCTACCGTAGAGCAGACCCTTAGGTATAGGTCGCTTATTGATACTGCTGTTCCAGCATTTCTTTCACAGGCAATAACGCTGACAGATGAAATCCGATATGACATTACGCTAGGCATCCAGCATGAAATGCAACACCAAGAGCTAATGATTTATGATTTTCAAAACTACTTCCAGCGTTTTCTGGACTCCGAAGACAATTACAAGCCTGTTGTCGCGAGAGATCCTCCAATTGCCCAAGTCAACAGAGAAAAGCCTACGGGAACAGTGCGTGTTCCTGGCGGGATCTATGAGTTAGGATTTAGCGGAACTGATTTTTGTTATGATAATGAGCTACCAGAACACAAGGTGTACTTGCAACCCTTCAAGATCGACATCGCTCCTGTGACAAATGGCGATTTTATTCGCTTTGTTGAAGCTGGAGGGTATCAAGACTACAAATACTGGTTGTCTGATGGCTGGGACTTGGCTCAAGAACAACAATGGAAGGCCCCACTTTACTGGGAGTGGAAAGACGACAAGTGGGTAAAGAAAGATTTTCGTGGTTTGCGCGAGATAGACCTTGATGAGCCAGTTGTCAATGTAAGCTACTATGAAGCGGACGCATATGCACACTGGGCAGGCAAAAGGCTTCCAACAGAGCCAGAATGGGAAAAGGCCGCAAGCTGGAACGAAGAAATACAAAGGAAAACACTATACCCGTGGGGAGATCAACCGCCGACGGTAGAACATGCAAACCTGCTTGAATCGCACATTTGGAGACCGGCCAGAGTGGGTTCCTATCCGAAAGGCAAGAGCCACTACGGCTGTCACCAGATGATAGGGGATGCATGGGAGTGGACCTCGTCAGAGTATGTGCTTTATCCAGGCTTTCATTCTAAATTTTCAGAATATACCGACAAGTGGGCCATAAACCAAAAAGTGCTCCGGGGAGGATGCTTTGCCACGCCTTCAATGCAGATAAGGAACAGCTACAGGAATTACTTTAAACCTCATGAGAGGATTTTGTTTGCTGGGTTCAGATGCGTGGAAGATGATCCTAGCAGGGGGTTGGAAGAATGAAAAAATCGAATTGCGAACACATCGCCAACGCGAATGAAGATGTTCAACCTAAGACGAAAGGCTGTGAGGAGTGCGAGCGTGGCGGCAGAAAGGATTGGGTCGCGCTACGGCTTTGCCTTGCCTGTGGGCATGTTGGCTGCTGCGATTCGTCGCCAGGAACCCATGCAACAAACCATTTCAAGAATACGGGACACCCTGCTATGGTAGCGTTGCCTGGTAGGCAATGGAAATGGTGTTATGTTCACGAGAAATATGCCTAGCCGAAAATACAAGGTCAGACAATAGCAATGAAGCAAAACAAGACAAATCAACAAGAAATATTGAAGTCAGAATTTATTCAAGAATTTGCCTCAGACTTGGTGGCCGGCTTGAGCAATCCAAGAAAATTTGTCCCTTCAAAGTACTTTTATGACAAAAATGGCTCAGAGCTCTTTGAACAGATAAGCTCGTTGCCTGAGTATTATCTTACAAGGACAGAGACCGCAATACTTCAAGCAAAGTCCTTACAAATTGCCAGCATCCTAAATGCTAGCAATCAGGACGATCGGGGCATCTCCATCATAGAGCTTGGAAGCGGAAGCAGTGCAAAAACAAGAATACTCCTGAATCAGTTTCTTGCATTGAACAACAAAGTGCACTATTTTCCAATTGATTTATCACATGACATGCTGCAGCAGACAACGAAACAATTAGAATCTCAATTTCCAAATATTGATGTAACGGGCATCCCGACGGATTATGATT
>JAKEIF010000192.1 GCA_022545875.1 Nitrososphaera sp. | reverse complement strand
GCAGACCTTTTTGGCTGACATACAATTCGCTGGAAATATTCATGGTCAGTGCTGTATAAGTAATGCAAACGTCAACATGTGAGAAACCTGGCCTAAGCCTGTAATGATCCAATACCCAACATGATTTAACACTATAATACCATAGGAGCTCGATAGGTGAGCTAAATGACAACCTGCCAAAACTTTTCAGGGATAGCCTCTGCAATTACAGTTAATATTCATTGATCGTCGAGGTGACAGCATCATTTCTTTGATGGTGTATCATACTTGGTGGACGCTTGTTTTGAAAGACAGTACTAAGTCGACTAGGCATAACGAGCCTTCTTTCGAAAAGCTCAGCGCTTTTTTCTCTTTTTAGATCAGCTCATTGATGCGTTTATTGGCCGCAGCAACATATTCTGAATTTACATCATAGCCAACAAAGTGCCTGTCGCTTTTGGCTGCCGCAACGCATGAAGATCCGACTCCACAAAAGGGATCCAAAACGACATCACCTTGGAAAGTATAGAGCTGGATGCAGCGGCTAGGTAGCTCTACCGGAAATGGCGCGGGATGCCCTACTCGCCGGGCAGATTCTGCGGGAAAATCCCACACGCTTTTTGTAAAGGCAAGAAACTCATCCCTGCTTATCGTGTCTTTCTTTCCATTTGGGTAGCGCGAGTAATTGCCTTTTGAAAAAACCAAGATGTACTCGTGAGTATCCCGCAGAGTTGGATTTGCAGCGGACTTCCAGCTGCCCCAGGCAGTAGAGGTGCCAGAACTAGCGGACTTGTTCCATATGATCTCTCCGCGCATGAGAAATCCAAGCCCTGACATTTCCTGGATCACAAAGCTGTGCAGCGGAATGTACGGCTTTCTTCCGAGGTTTGCAACATTTACGCAGGCTCGGCCACCATTGACGAGAACCCTGAACGTCTCTTTGAAGACGTTCCGGAGAAGCGTTCGATAATCAGCCAGAGTTAGGTCTTGGTCATATACCTTGCCGACATTGTAGGGAGGAGAAGTGACCATCAGATGGACGCTCGAGTCTGGCAGTTCATCCATTCGTTCGCTGCTCTTGCAAAGTACCTTATCCAAGTGCTCTGACGGCACTGGATTCTCCGAGTAGTCAGAGTTCTCAGGAGCATTGTCCTTCTTTCCATAAAGTTTGCGGCTGTAAAATTTGGATGAATCGTGGCCTTCTCTTCTCGACACGCCAAAGTTTCGAGTTTCTGTCGTAACCCGCTTTCTCCGCGGCATGTCAGACAAAGATTGCTTTGCCGCTGGATAAGTATTTTGCCGCCATCGTCCTAGTCGATTCTTTCATCGACCTTATAGTCAGATGACCTGGCTAGATAATTCCTAAAGGGGCATCGTCGCCTGGCAATGGGAAAGCCCGCTCTAGTTCAGAGATGTCGGCAGAAGTCAAATCCCATCCGACGCCCCCGCTGTTTTCCCTCACATGTTCAATTCGTCGGGCTTTTGGGATTGAAAATGTATTCGGGAGGCGCGTCAGGAAATTAAGGGCTGCCTGCCTTGGCGTCCGGCCATATCGCGCGGCTACGTCGGCTAGCACCTGCCCTCCCTTGCTTTGGGAAGAAGGGAATCCTACGTGTCCAAAGGGAGAGTAGCCAACTAATGCGATGCCTTGCCTAGTGCAATATGGCAAGAGGCGCCGCTCTATCCCTCGGTTGCCAAGGTGATACAGCACTTGGTTGCAAGCGAGCCTATGCTTGGATAGGACCCGCTCAGCCTCCTGCAATTCCTCCAGATCGAAATTGCTCACACCGATAAACCGGATCAGGCCGTCGTCTACAAGCCGTTCCATTGCGCGCATCGTTTCCGCTATCGGATAGCTGCTGGGCCAGTGCAACAGGTAAAGATCGAGCCATCGAGACCTTAGCCTGCTAATGCTGCGCTTGCACGCATCAATAGTGCCTTGGTAGGAGGCATTTGATGGCAGCACTTTGCTGACAAGGAATACTTCATCGCGCCTTCCTTCTATCACCTCGGCCACGATTTCTTCCACCCGTCCATTGCCATACATCTCTGCAGTATCAATATGCGTCATGCCAAGGTCAAGACCGGTCTTTAGCGCGTCGACAGCTGCGCGTTCCGTTCCGCGCTTGCCTTCCAGCATCCAAGTGCCCTGCCCCAAGACCGGTACCTGTACTCCAGTCCACCCGAACCCGCGCTTGGGCATTGCCACGACAATGCAATTTATTATGCCCTAGAATAACATACCGCAAATGAAATTCCCATTTAGCCAGGTTTTTCCCGAAACGCAACTAGCTTTTCAGGCGATCAGTGAAGCAGCAAAAAAGGTTCTAGAGATTTACGGTGCTGATTTCAAAGCGTCAGAGAAGGAGGACAAGTCCCCGGTCACTTTGGCAGACATTGAAAGCCACAAGACAATCAGCAAGGTGCTCTCCGAATCAGATATTACTATTGTTTCAGAGGAAGGAGAGCAGCAAACTGGGAATTCCAAATCGAGGTTCTGGCTGGTTGATCCGCTGGATGGAACAAGGGAGTTTGTGGACAAGAACGGGGAATTTACCATAATGATAGCCCTTGTAGAGGATGCAAAGCCAATCATTGGGCTCATTAGCCATCCGCTCGCGGGTACTGTATATCTTGCGCAGAGAGGTCATGGCGCGTTCAAGCTTGATGGCGCAGACTCGAACCGGCTGCATGTGAGTAATACAGGGACTCTGAATGGTTCTCGGGCGGTGATAAGCAGATCCCACGTCTCGCCGGAGGAGCTTGACTTTATTAGCTCAATTGGGCTTTCGGGCCATACTCGGCTAGGAAGCTCGCTAAAAGCCCTCAGGATATGCACAGGCGACGCCGAGCTCTATTTCGCAGCCAACACGAAAATGAAGCAGTGGGATACCTGCGCGTCGTACTGCCTTGTTACCGAATCAGGCGGCATGATGACTGACATGTTTGGCGGCGAGATTGCCTACACAGCGGACGCAGCGAGCCACAGCAAGGGTGTCGTGATAAGCAATGGGCGCGTGCATGACGAATTTATCAAAAAATGCGGACCAATGCGGGACAGGCTTGGATAGGCGAAATGCCTTATGCAGGAACGGCTTGGACTTTTTGAAAGTTCTCGTCTAGATATTTTTTTAGCCTGCTCGAATCCTTCTCGCTGACTTGCAGGTTGCCGGAAAACATGGCTTTCTTGCCTTTGGTGATCTCTATCCTTACGTTGCCCCCCGAAACCGTCAGGTCGAGATGAGGCCCTTTTAGGAGCATGCTCTTGATGGCTTCGGCATGCAGTGATTTTCCATCAGACGTGGGGTTGATAAATTCCGTCATTAGCTGAGAAATGCTATCTTCAATGGAGACTATGACTTTGCCAGAGTCCGTTTTTTCGATGGAAAATGAGTGCCTGTCCAAGGCATCGACTTCGATCTTGCGACCGATTGCACCCTCCGGCTCATGGACCTCAGGCGGAGTCCAGATCATGCCTTCCTTTGCAACAGTCATTGTGAATTTGCCTTCCCCTCCGCTTACCCGTAAATGCTCGTCGATGACATTTTGCAGGGCCTCTGGTGATAGCGGCCCAGCAGGCCCCCTGTGCCACTGGTTCTTGGCGTCTTCCCTGTCTTTTTCTCCGCTATAGTGCAGAACGTACGACACTTTGGCGTTCCATCTCCTAGTGAGATTGTACGCTTCCGAGATCGAGATCATGCCTGTAGACGGATGGTCATTGTACGTCTCGGCTCCAAGGACTAGCATGTCGGGGTTCCAAAGGAAATTCTCATTAGCGCCGGGCAATTTCAGAAAATCCCATGCAGCGACTATTTTCCTCTCTCCGGCCTGGATAACATAAACTGCAGAGCCCGGTAATCCCGGTTGGTCTCCGGCATTGTCTGCAGCGATTGGTGTTACCTGGAACGGCCCTAAATCAAATGCTACTCCGGGGGTGACTTGATTAATGGATTTGGCATCGAGCGAGGGGATGTCCAATGCGATCTGCTTTCCGCACTCTGGCATGCAGTAGATCTTGGTTTCTTCCTCTACAAGGCTTGGCAGATCTCTGGTGTGCTCCGCGCTTGAATTTGTGATCAATATCGCGTCAGGTTTTGCAGTCATTCCTGATGAGGCGCCGTTCTGAAGACTCTTGCTTACGCCGTTTCCCGCGTCAACCAAAAGATGGAACCCTTGCAAGTGAACAGAGATTGAGGTATTAGCCTCTTGCGAGTTTATGTCAGGAAGCACTCCATTTATCCGCACAACCGGATTTTCGGAATCCATGCCTAACAACAATTCGGAGCCATTACAAATAAGGATAGCTTTCCCCTGACTATGGTAGGTCCGACTTTCTACCTGTCAGCCCTAAATTATCCCGAATAGCACTCGCAAAAGTACCACGAGTACAATTATTCCCAGGATAACCATGATGATTGTCCAAAGCATTAATCGTGTTGGTGCGGTAAGCGAATTAAATACTTCAAGCGAATGCTAGCACGCAAAGATAGGTTACACTCAGCCGGTAAATTGATTGTAAACTCCTTTTAGGAAAATCCCCTGCTGTAAGATACCATGACAGACGAGTATGAGGTAAAGAAAAAAGTCGAATACAAAGTCGATAGAAAGACTGAGGCAGAACGTGACATGGAGGACGTGGCTGATAAAACAAAGGCCGGCGCAAAGGCAGCTGCCAACAAGCTATCCGATCCGGATAGGGATATTGGCATGGAATATCAGAAAGAAAAGTTCAAAGAAAAGCTCGACTGAGCTTTTTCAATTTTTGTCACTTGTAACGCAGGTTTCCTTAGTTTGAAGTCTAAATTGTCTGGGTGCTAGTGCCCTTTCCCTCTTTTGCACCGCCAACGCGTACCGGCTCTGTGGGATCGGTTTTGTCGAGCGGCGGTTCGGCCTGCTGCTCGATATTGTTTTCAGCTGCTTTTCTTGAATCCTTATTTCGTTCTTCCGGATTGTTGCTCATGGTCACCAATAGTGGGTCGTCATAGTACAAATACGCGACCTCAGGTTCTTCTGAAAGATTATCCGTGCCTGGTGAGATGTGTGCGAGCGAAAAAGTCCTATGAGGTGGACTGAGTGTTGAGCGTAGAGGTCTTGCGAGTCCGAAGGATGCCTTTGTTTCGGGCACTTGGCTTTTTGTCTTTGGCGCGGACCTTTGCACTATTTCCCGGCCTTCTGGCCGCCGACCCCATTGCGCTTTTTCCGGCCTTCAATCCATGCTTGGCCTTTTCATGCCTTCTCGCAGTCCGGTTGGAATTATTCGACTTGCGTTTTGCCATGATTTATCGTTGCCAACTCGGCTAATAAATGGCACAAAATATTCTGCTAGAATAACGACCATGTATGCTGTCTATAAGCGATATTTTCCAATGTCCTAACTATGGGATCAAATCCGTATAGGGAAAAGTCACCCAATCGCAATCTCGGCAGGGAGATGGGAAGAGACGACGATGAAAAGCCCCAGGACGTAAACGTTCAGGAAATCGAAAATGATGCTCGCTCAGCGCCTTCGGGTCAGGGGACCAACTTTAGTCACGTAAGAAAGCGGAAATAGTATATTGAACATTTTCAAGTTCGTTATATCGCATATTGCGCATGATCTAGTGTGACAAAATCAGGCAGCAAGTCTGTGAAGAATAAATCGATCAGACAATCGAAAAAGAGTGCCAGAGGTCTAACTGGAAAGAAGGGTCAGGATAGGACCGCTCCTGCAGGCAGAAGAAGATTGGGCGGCGGTGGACCATCGGCTCATCTGCCAGACAAGCCCACACCCACGGCAACTCCTGAACCAGTGCCGGCTCCCGGATCGCAAGAGGAAAGCAACCTGCGGGAGATGGGCAGCAGATTCAAGCCAGAAGAAATGGAGTTGTGATGCTACAGTCCAATGGCTGAAAATACAATATGGGTCGCAAATCTCGCCGGCCTAGCCAGTAGTCTAGACTGAGGCTGACTCTCTATGCGTTGTGCTCTGGTGC
>JAKEIF010000191.1 GCA_022545875.1 Nitrososphaera sp. | reverse complement strand
TTGCTATTTGGAATAGTGGAAATGAAACGATAGACAAAACAGATATCGGAACAGCAATGCCACTTTTGATCCGAGCCTTTAACGATACAGACATATTGGATGTTAAGGTCTTGAAAATGTCAAACGCAGCGAATCGTTTTGTGACATTGCTTGATGAGGCTGGGAATTTTGCCCTTTTGTCGTTTGATTATCTAGATAGCAATCAAGGTGCTGTACTGCAAGTAATCCACACAGGGACTTCCGCTCTAAATATCTGGGTAGATGGTCAAGTAAAGGGAGTAAAGGAAATAGTATATAAGACAAAAAGGCTAGATATTTTTTCGAGAATGATTCGCATAATGCTTTATCTTTACGGGGTTGCTACGTTGGTGTTAGTAGGCTTTGATCTTTATAATTCCTTTCTTCTTGAGGTAGAAGAAGAGAGACTTACTTGGCCTACTTGGTTTCTGGTTCCCTTAGCACTATCGATACTTGTTGCGATTATCCTCGATCTCAGAGGTTCGAGAAATGTAGCAAGAATTCCAAAGGAATTGTCAATATTTGAAAAGAGTGATGCGAGATTCAGGAAAAAATAAATTCACCATTCCTTCACTATGCTTTGATGTTTTGCTATAATACCCCACGGACTTCCATCACATCTTTGGAAAAAGAAGCAAGATTTAACCGTAAGTGGGGCTTTTGAACCCAAAGCATTTTAAGTCCGTTGCGTCTGCTGATTCCGCCATCGCCCCGAACGCAGGAAATATTTTACCTCAATTTTGCAGCGAAATTCTGAGGGCTCAACTTCATGTCTCTTTTCTACGTCCGGCTATGAAATTATATCTATACTCTGACAATCAGACTAAAATATGCCCAGACGCCCAAAACTCAATATACCCGGGTTCCACCGCTGGTCGGAGACTTAAAGCGCGTATTGAGCTCATTTGAAAAATGGAGGTTTCGATGCAATTCAAAACTAACGTTGAGACGGCAAGAGAGCTGTTCAATGGCTATGTTGAGCTGGGCCATGCATGGCAGGAATTATCGAAAATGGGAATAGAGATTCAACCAATGAGCCAGGCATTGCGAGTCATCCAAAATGCGATATTGGATTTGCTTGCTGTTCCTACCGATGAGTATTCTGATCGCACATCAGAGGGACGTGGCTTTAGTCGAGATGGATTGAACATGTTTATGATCAAGACCAAGGAGTTTGATGCTCTGGTGAAAGAGGTGGAGCGCTGGAAACGGGAGGGAGTTTTTTAGTCGAAAGTCACATTTGACAGTTATTAGCGTGAGACTGCAGAGAATAGTGCAGGTTAGGAGTTTGTTCTAGGGGACGAAACAATTGAGAAGAGAAGGACCTTTATAAATCTTCGCGTAAAAGTAGAACGTTGAGCCGTCCAAGTGTCTGGTCAGTGAAATCTGACCGAAACTTGGACGGTTCTTATTTTGGAGAAATGGAATCCCTCAACCAGGAAAACCTGCAATGGAACAGTAAGAGAATAGCAGCCGGCCCCTTCGTCATGTCGTTAATCCATCCTCTCCTCTCTGTTCTTTCCGCTGGCCGGCGCAGTTCGGCTAATGCCCCGAACGAAGCCAAATTCTATACTCAGGCTGGATCTGACCCGAGGCGCAAATGGCTAATGCACTTTTTGTTCTTTTTCTAGGATGCTTATTCCTTACAAGCACGTCACAATCCCGGTTCGAGATGTGGTTCTGGGCTTATCTTTCTGTGTTCTCCGTCCCGGCTCTGATCGTGAGTTTGTAGAAAACGCGGTGCTAGCGTCTTACCCATCGTTGTTTTGGCAAGCTCCGACACGTAAAGGGGATGGGCCGAGTCTTGGGAACTTGCGTATTGGCGTTGGCCACTTATCTATCTGAGCTTGGCGCGTTGTGGCGCATCGTGTACGACGGATGGAAAGTCAATCTTAAAAGGATGCAGATTTGCATCCTTTTTCTGTATAATCCCCAGCGGGATATAACCTATTCTGAAAAAAGATAGAAAAAAGCAAAGCTCTGCCTATTGGAAGATCATATTAGGAGACAGTCATGGCAACGAACGTAGAAGGTAGGCCTCGCTCAGTTGAAGTCCAAAGGGCGCAAACAGAGGAGAGGAGACAACGCTTAGAAGAGTTCCGGTATCATTTGGAAGTGAGGAGATATGAGATTGAACAAAGGAAGCATGAGTTAGAAAAGACCAAAGTCATCAATGACGTTCTAAAGCATTTCATCACAGCATCAACCGCCCTTCTCTTTTTTTTGGCTTACTTTCGTGATGAAATCATTCCCCGACTGAAAAATCTAGATCTTTATCCTTTTCCCTGGAATTTGTGGGATGTAGCGGTCGTAGGACTGACCTTTTGTCTAACTTTTTCGCTTATCACCTTGATATATTCAGCCCTTTATACCGGGGATAGGCGCATGAGGAATAATACTAAATTTGGCCTGGCTGTAATCTTATTTGCATTGGGTGTTATCATCTCATTGGTGGTGCTTGCACTGTCTTAGCCGGATGTTGAGAAAAGAGATTGGGAATGAAAAAACCGCCCATGAGGGCGGTGTCTCACGTCAAGTTCCGATCATGTGTCACGACCCGGGCAATCGTCCGGCCTGCCCAAATCATGACAATCCAGCTTTCTGCAACTAAAGCGCCAATAGAGTAAATCACAAACAGCAGTAAAATCTCAATCGATAAACTTAAGATGGCTGACGGCTCTATTCTTTGTGGAATCTGGCGTTCTGTTTGAAGTACTAGCATTGAAGTCTTTGTCGGCGATGTCATAGCAACCTTGGAATACAACGGTGATTGTCAAAATTCTAGCATGGACATAGGTGATCCCAGCTTGCAGTTTGTTTTCAATCTGCTTGGACCAGCTGCAGGGCTAACTTGACTGTCCGGCCAAAGCAATCTGCTTTCAATCATCTAGACATATGCACAGCCACGACCAAAGCTTATGAAAACTCTACTACTTCACTCATTACCGGTCATGTGTCATTTGTCAGGAAAAGTATTGTTGTAACCTTTTCTAATGATTGTAGAATGCGACAGTACAATCGAGGATCTTGCGTCCCGAGCGTGCCTGAATGAGCTGGATGAGAGTGGTTAGCAACCACGCGTGAGATTTTATTTCTTGCTTCTTTTGCCTAAAAATTCAGCGACTCGAAGGACCAAAAAAGCTGTGGGGATGGTTGCCAAGACGAGAAATATTTCTCTTTCATTTTTGGCCCTGGCAAGAGCAGCAACGATCCCAAAGATTCCCACCAATAAGAAATACCATCCATATGCTCGCATATTGTTCTCCGTTGTTTTCTTGGATGTCCTGTCTGTTCGGATACAGATGGTGCTATTATAGGCGCTCTAAGCTTGCCGTTTTGTAAGTGATATTATTTTGAAATACTTTCCAACCGTGCAGCATTATCGCGATTCATGAGATACCGGTTTCGCCAATCTTTAATGATAAAGGGGAGATATAGCAGGAACACTGTCACGATTCCGAACAGTTCCATATAGAGAACATAAATTGGCCAGGGAGGCAGCAGGTTCAGCAGACTGGGTGT
Organism: Nitrososphaera sp.; assembly: GCA_022545875.1. GTDB lineage: Archaea > Thermoproteota > Nitrososphaeria > Nitrososphaerales > Nitrososphaeraceae > Nitrososphaera. Next base: position 548 of record JAKEIF010000191.1, on the reverse strand, counting down.
GTCTGGCTTGTAGTTGATCATCAGGTAATTGCTGCCGATCGCCGAATTAAGGAAGTAGACGGCTGCGGCGTAGATATTCATCCAGATAGCCACACGCACGATGGATTTCCATGTGGGGCGAAACCCTTCCACCACCGTCATATAGATCGCCGAGGTGATGATCAACCCGTGCGAGATGAAGGTCTGGAAGAAACGAAAGTGCGGAAAGCCATAGATCCCCAAGTCGGGCGTAGCCAGCGCCTGGATCGCGCCGCCGATACCCATAAAATACATGAACTCATAGATCCGGTAGCTCTTGGTGAGCAGCATCAAGCCACCGAGCCATACGAGGATGCTACACAAATGCAAAGGGAGCATACTTTGGATGGTCCACCGGCCGACGGCGTAATTCCAATAATGCCAGGCGATTTCGTTCCCCAACAATATCAGGGCTAGCAGCCAACGGATCGCACCTTTGGTGCTGTCCTCCGCATATCGGTATCTGAGCAGGAATATATTCAGCAAGACCAGAAATGCAAGCGCGGCGATGTGCATGGTGCCCAGAATCT
>JAKEIF010000190.1 GCA_022545875.1 Nitrososphaera sp. | reverse complement strand
GAGATTATCGTAGGTTGGTAAAAGTAACCATCCCTGTTCACGTTATTTCCACCCGTCAGTATTTTTGCACCCTTGTCTCTGGCGTCATCAACCTGTTTTGCCAGCGCCGACCTCTGGCTGTCCCTTACAAGCGGACCGACGGTTGTTTTTGAATCAAGAGGATCTCCGACAACCTCTGCTTGTGTGTTTTCGACAAACAACTTTGTAAACTTGTCCACGACATCTTTTACCACGATAAATCGCTTTGCAGCTATGCAACTCTGCCCGGGATTGAGGAGCCTTGACTGCGTAGCCATGTACGCCGTCTGGTTGAGATCGGCGTCATCCAAGACGATAAAAGGGTCGCTTCCTCCAAGTTCAAGGACAAATTTTTTCAAGTCCTGCGATGCAAGCTCTGCTACGCGCCTGCCAGTATTTACACTGCCGGTGACAGATACTGCATCGATATTTGCTTGGACAAGGGCCTCGCCAGCTCTGTAATCGCCTATGACGGCTTGGAAGACATTTTCGGGAAATCCCGCGTCCAAGAATGCCTGTTCGAGGTTCAATGCGCTTCCCAGGCAGACGCTTGAATGCTTTAACACTCCGACGTTTCCTGCCGTCAGGGCAGGCACAGCAAACCTCATCACCTGCCAGAACGGAAAGTTCCAAGGCATGATGGACGCGACAACCCCAAGCGGCTCAAACGAAACAAAGCTTTTGCGAAATTCAGTGGGTATCAATTCATCGCGGAGAAATACTTCGGCATGCTCTGCATAGTAGTCGCAGACCCACGCGCATTTTTCAACTTCAGCAAGGGATTGGCGTATTGGCTTGCCCATTTCTTCAGTAATGACCCGGGCGTACTCTTCTCTGTTTTTTCTCATCACTCGGCCGAGTCTTCGCATTAGTTCGGTCCGCTCTGACAAGTCTCGCTTTTTCCATCCTGCAAACGCGTCTCTTGCAGCTTTTACCCTTTTGCTTACGATTTCGGGGGACTCATTATCATAGCTAGCAATGACCTTTCCGGTAGCCGGATTGATGGTTTCAATTATCGACATGGAAAATCTTTGTGGTCATGAGGCTAATAAGAAATTATGTATATCCCGCGGGCAGGATTTGCTCCAAAAAGGCTTGCGACCAGTTTGTTTGAGCCTGCGACTCTTCGGTTACTGCAAGTTGTGCGCCCGATAGGCTGCTTCACGTGGTCAGCTAATGACAAAGCCGACATCTACAGCCGAAAGCTCTACCAGGCTGAGCTACCGCGGGACATCTGCGATTGCCACTGAAATGATATATAATTGTGTTGAAGTCTAGACGTACTCCGCGATGTCAGTAGCAAAGTAGGAAATAATCCTGTCCGCTCCTGCTCGCCTTATCGAACCTAGCGTATTCACCTTCCATTCATGTTCGTCAATCAGTCCTTTGATTCCTGCTGCCTTTATCATCGCGTACTCGCCACTGACATTCTGAGCTGCAAGCGGGAAATCAAAGGTATCCTTGGCCATCCTGATAAGATCAAGATATGCCATGGCGGGCTTGATCATTACCATGTCGGCTCCCTCATTGATATCGGTCTCGATCTCCCGCATTGCCTGTCTAGGGTTGGCGTATGATACCTGGTACGATGACTTGTCAAGCTCTGTCCTTGACTTGGCAAAGGCAGCAGATCTAAAGGGAGCATAAAGGGACGAGGAATGTTTTGCAGAATATGATAGAATAGCCGCCTTCACTCCAGAGTCCCTTAACTTGGTTCTTATTGCTTGCACCTGACCGTCCATCATGGCTGACGGCGCGACAATGTCTGCCCCTGCCTGTACTTGGCTGACTGCGATCCCGGCGAGCAATTCAAGCGTTGAGTCATTGTTTATTCTCCCGTCCTTGTCCGCGATGCCACAATGGCCGCTGGTATTATACTGGCAAACGCAGACATCGGTAAGGATCGTCAAACTCGAACCGAAATGTGACCTGATCCTGCTAGTAGCTTTCTGAACAATCCCTTCCGCGTCCATCGCGATCTTGCCGTCAGCTGACCGCCTTGACGGAACGCCAAAGAGAATTACAGAGAGGATTCCTCTGTCTGAAATATTCTGCGCATATTTTTCTATATCGTCTAGCGATGAGATAGAGAGACCGGGCATAGCCCCTATGCTGCGCTTATTCTCCGAAACGAAAAGTGGAGACACAAGATGCTCCTTTTTCAGGCCGCAAAGCTTCAGGTATTCGCTGAAATGCCCGAGTCGAGTTTCAGGCCTCCGAAGAGCCATCTTCAGTGCTCAGCTCACCTGCGAGCTATGAATACCTTTCAACGACCGATTCCCGGATGTTTTCACGTCTGCGGGCACTAGCAATGCATATACTATTTTATGATACTACCCTGTTAATACTGTAAAAAGACTCCTGATAAGTTATGATTGTCAATATGAATTGGGATTTAGGCGTTGCAATAGGGCTCGTGTGGATATGCTACGTCTCAGTCCAGATAGTCCTAGTCCTAATTCACAAGTTTCCCGCAAAGAATACTCAGTACAAGCCGTATACGACGATCATAATTGCCTCATGGAAGGAGGGAGACAGAGTCAGAAAGTGCATAGAATCGCTGCTGTCGCAGTCTTATCCAAGGGACAAGATCGAAATCATTGTCATCGGAGGCGGCGATGAGCAGAGCGTGTCGATACTCAATAGATTTGCGACTGACCGGGATATAATATTCATTGAACGCCGTGACAAAAGTCCAAAGTGGGAGTCGGTAAACATTGGAATAAAATTAGCAACCGGTGAAGTGCTCGCGTTTATCGACGCCGATTGCATCGCACCGGCGGACTGGATAGAGCGCCTTAACCAGAACTTTGCCGGCGACGTGATGGGCGTCGTTGGATATGCCGTCCCAATGTCTGACACCAATTTCATTTCAAAGGCCCACTGGATCAGCTTCCCTGCACTGATCTTCTCAATGAACCTTCTGCATTTTCCTGTTCATTGCGGAGCATGCAGTGCCTTTAAGAGAGAGGCATTCACCGAATTTGGCCTTAGGTTCAGAGACAGTTTCATAGAGGATCTTGTTTTCACCCTTGAGGCGAGAAGAAAGGGCGTAAAGTATGTCTTTGACAACACGTCATATGTTCGGCACGCCTTCCCGACCACCCTATTCGAATATGATAAGGGTGTCAAGAGAATTGTCACAGGCATGCTCAAAGACCTTAGGTTCCATCCAATGATTTTCTTCAACCTCATGATGCCAATGATATCAATAGTGTACTTTGCGATAACTTCCATCTT
>JAKEIF010000018.1 GCA_022545875.1 Nitrososphaera sp. | reverse complement strand
CGATTCGCCGACGAACCTGTCAAAAGCGTTCTCTGCCACCATGTATTCTGAAATCGTGCTGCCAGTAGACACCTTGACATCAAAATGATGATAGAATGCTATCTTTTTCTTGAGAATTTCTTCGGAGATAAGGAGTGGGAGTACACCGTATATCTTGACCACGTCAACGAATGGGGAAATTATCTCAAAGTTCTCCTTGTCCAACCCTTCGAGCTTGTCTATGACATAGGTCCGGCCCTCTTTTCTGGGCTTTTTGCCATCAATTCGGCTTTTGACGAGGTCGTCCAGCAAGGTAACCTTTGATATATGCAGATTCTGCATATATTAAGAATTATGACGTATGCGGTTCTTGCATAAAGGCGGGTTTCCGGCACCCAAAATGCGTAATCTGCGTGATTCGAGAGGTATTATTCTGGATGTGTATAACCCCATATCCGTGTTAAATAATGGCGCTAAATTCGGTATAGCTGCTGCAGTCATTATAGCGGTAATATTGACTTCCCTGCCGGGGCTTGGCCTTCGAGCTGCGAGTAATACTGGCCAGACGGTGACAGAACAGTCTGATCTGGTCAGGATTGGATACTTTCCTAACATTAACCACGCCCAAGCTGTTATAGGTGTAGGCGGAGGAGAATTTCAAAAGGAACTTGGAAGTGTAATTGTAAAGGGGCAGGTCTTTAGCGTTGGACCAGCCATCATAGAGGCGATGCTTGCAAGGCAAGTTGACATCGCGTACGTAGGGCCTAACCCTGCGATAAACGGTTACATTGTTTCCAACGGATCGTTACTTCGGGTAATTTCTGGGGCAACGACCGGAGGTGCAGTATTTGTAGTTAGAAACGATGCAGGGATTCAAACGGCTGCTGACTTTGCAGGCAAGAAATTCGCATCGCCCGCGCTAGGCAACACTCAAGACGTCGCTCTGCGCAAATATCTCGCCGACAACGGATATGATACAAGGAAGAACGACGGCAACGTCGAGATCCTCCCTGCAAAACCGTCGGACATTGTGACATTGATGCTCAAGAAGCAGATCGATGGGGCATGGGTTCCGGAACCTTGGGGCGCAAAGTTAGTCAAAGAGGCCAATTCGAGAATTTTCCTAGATGAAAGGTCGTTATGGGAAAACGGGGAATTTGCGAGTGCTCTGATTATAGTCAGGACAAGTTACCTGGAGCAAAATCCCGACATGGTAAAAAAATTCTTGAACGCTCACATAGATCAGACAGAGTGGATAAACGATAATCCCGAGCAAGCCGTCAAGACGTTCAACGAGGAACTCCGGGGTATCACCGGAAATACCATACCCGAAGACGAGCTTGTTGAAGGACTTTCAAGAATGGAACTGACCTATGACCCCGTAGAAGAATCGCTTTACAAGACTGCAGAAGACGCAATTGACGTAGGGTTTCTTGATAGCGCCAACTTGGAGGGAATTTTTGCACTCGACCTTCTGAATCAGGTGCTGGCTGAGAAAGGTCTTGACCTGATAGAATAGGTCTAAGCCAGGAACACAAGTTCTCCGGGGCTGCAATTTATCTTATGGAACAATCAGGATGCTGTTCCATAGCGCATGCTATACTTGCGAGACAAGCAAGTACAAAAATTTGCATACAGCAGGCCGGAAGGTATTTCTGCACACGGACTGTGCAAAAACTGCATACATTGCGCAAAGACTGCGCCTTTGAACTAGATTATATTGCATCCTTCATTTCTAGAGGATAACAATGGCGCTTATTGAAGCAGAAGGAGCTGCCAACCAAACAGAGTTGGTTCTTGAATTAAAGGATGTTCACAAGGGTTTTGCTTACAATGGAAAGACCAATGATGCCAACTCTAGTCATGCTGTGCTAAACGGCATCAATTTGAAAGTCAAGAAGGGAGAGTTTGTGACAGTAGTCGGCCCTTCTGGATGTGGCAAGTCGACCCTTCTTAACATTATTTCTGGCCTTGATAATCCGGACTCGGGCAAAGTCGTAGTAAACCGCAATAGCCCATCAAAGCAAGGAGGCAACGGAGTAATCGTAATTTTTCAGGAAGGCGCGCTCTTTCCCTGGCTCACTGTCGAGCAGAACATTGAATTCGGGCTCAAGATGGTGGGAGTCGAGAAAGACAAGAGAGCAGAGGTGGCGAGACGGTACATCGAAATGGTCGGACTGGACCATTTCTCACAATCGTACGTATACCAGCTTTCCGGGGGGATGAAGCAGCGGGTTGCCATCGCCAGAGCACTCGCAATAGATCCTGAGGTCCTTTTGATGGACGAGCCGTTTGCAGCCCTTGATGTCCAGACAAGGGAATTGATGTACGACGAACTCTTGGGCATTCATAAAACCACAGGAAAGACCATCATTTTTGTTACGCATAACATCAACGAGGCATTGCTTCTTGGCGACCGAGTTATTGTGCTCTCCCCACTAGTGAGAAATATCAAGCGCGAGTTTGTCATTGATATGCCGCGGCCAAGGAACTCTGACGCGCCGGAACTGCAAATCATAAAGCGAAAGATCCTAAAGGAATTCGAAGAGGACTTTAGACATGCAAAGTGAGCAGGCACAAGAGAAGGCTGTCAATCCCGCGCAAAAGAAAAAGACAGGCATGTCATTTGACATCGCGGACGTCGCCAACGTTGCGCTATTTCTCGCCGCATTCGTAGGCATCTGGCAGCTTGTATACACGGTCGGGATCTACCCAAGCGAGATCCTGCCATCCCCTGCAACCGCCGCAACCAAGCTTGCAGAGCTTGCAACCAGCTCGCTGCTAATAGACGTAGGCATATCGCTGCTAAGGCTACTTGCGGGATTTGCGTTATCCGTTGTCTTGGGAGGTCTGGTTGGGCTCGCAATGGTAAAGTTCCGCGGTTTTGGCAAGACAATGAGCTCGTTTGCCGTAGGCCTGCTGACTTTTCCTAGTATTGCCTGGGTGCCCTTTGCCATCCTGCTGATCGGCTTCAATGACCTTGGGATTCTCTTCGTGGTCGTCATGGCCGCCGTATTTTCGGTGATGGTAACGACATACGGTTCCCTGCGCAACATACCTCCAATCTATATGCGCGCTGCAAAGAACATGGGCGCCAACGGCTTCTCACTTTTTAGGCATGTCATGATACCTGCAGCGACTCCTGCTCTAATCGTGGGCATGAGGCAGGCATGGTCAATTGCCTGGCACGCCTTGATTGGCGCTGAAATGCTAATTACCACGCTTTCAGGACTGGGTTACGTCCTCTTTGTGGGCCGAGAATTCAATCTGATGCCGCAGATCATTGCCGTCATGGTTACGATTTTTGCAATAGGAATCGTCTTTGACAGACTGATCTTTCTAAAGCTTGAGGAAAAAGCCAGACAAAAGTGGGGACTTACACAGCAGAGGTAAATAGCGCCAAGCAGCAAAAATCTCCCTGAATAGGCAAGAAAAATGAGCGTGGCAACATGTGGTAACATGTCTTGACATGTCCCCTCCCTCTCCTCGGAGTGTTTTCCATCTTAAATAACGCCTCCACTTCCTGATGGGCATGAGCGATATCCCACACGGTGACATGCGACCGAAGACAAGGACGCAGGAATTTCTAATGACTTTTCTGGCCCTAACGCTAACTCTCTTTGCAGTCGCCATTGTAATTTACGGCGTTGCCAGTGGAAGCGTCGGCTTTTCCGGCAGCATCGATGTGGGCCTTATCACCAGCATCGTAACCATCACTGCGCTCATGGCCATCCTCCGGTCAGTCTTTGGGAAAAACAACGTCTCATAGTAAGATGAGGACCGGCGATGCCAAGAATCCCCACCTGCTAGCAAACTTATACCTGACACGTCTCTGTGCTGGTTATTCACGGGATGCTCGAAAAAATAAAGAAAAAAGTGGCAAAGATGCTTGAAGGCCGCGACCCGGGACATGATTTTGAGCATATCATGCGGGTCTACCGCAATGCCGAATTCATTGGTCAAAAGGAAGGTGCCGACATGGAGATCCTGCTCGCTGCAGTCCTTTTGCATGACCTGGTGGTTTATCCAAAGGGTAGTGCCAAGTCGGCGAAATCCGCGGACGACAGCGCCGACATGGCAGAAAAGATCCTGCGGGACTATGGCTGGTCTAAAGACAGGATCGACCGCACGAGCTATTGCATCAGGACTCACAGCTACTCAAAGCGGCTTGTTCCTTCAACACTTGAGGGCAAGATATTGCAGGACGCAGATAGACTGGACGCACTTGGAGCCATAGGAATAGCACGGACCTTTAGCGTCGGTGGGTCTGAAAAGAGAGCGTTTTACAATCCCTACGATCCGTTCTGGCATTCGCGCAGGGAGCCAGATGACAGGCAGTGGACTCTGGATCACTTTCAGGCAAAACTGCTAAAGTTGCAAAATTCGATGCACACTCAGACGGCAAAGGCAGAGGCCCAGGAACGCACTGCATTTATGGAATATTTCATAAAGCAACTCAAGCATGAAGTGCGCTACGAATAGTCAACGTAATACTTGTAGCGCTTTTCTACTTCCTTGTTTTCACCTGTTGCAACTCGCGTGATCTCGTCCTGCAGCTTTTTGGATGCGTATGCCCGAAAGTTTTCGGCCATGGGGGATTGGGGAAACGTTGAAAGCGTGTACTCGAAATGCTTCATGAATTCCACAACCTTGCCTCGAAATTCATCCTTGGTCGGCTTTCGGTTTCCTGAAATCTTGAACCATGAGGTAGCACAAGCGGTAGAGTAGATCTTTGCCAGATCTTCGATAAGCCGGTCGACTTCGAAATAGTCGGGCATATGATGACGAAGGGTCTTTCTGAATATATAACCTGCCATGCGTCAGGATGTGGTGTAGGCTAACGAGGGGCGATAATCATGGCCTGCAACTTTCTTACGCCTGCCAATAGGCCTACAAGCTCGGAAAGCGAAAGGTTGTGATTCTGCAATTCTCTGACTTTGACGTTGACAGACGCCAGTTGCTGGTATACATCAGTGTCCTCTACTACCTCGACAAGGTAGTCAAGGCCAAAGGGCTTTTGCAAAAGCTCTACGATCTGGTGCAGATCCCTGGCTGCTTCTCGCAGAGTCTCAGCGACATAAGCGGATGCAAAGACTATCCTCTGCCCTGGACATAGGCTAAGGATCTCCCTTGCCGCTCCGAGACCGTCGAGTTCAGGCATACGGTAATCAAGGATGACTAGGTCAAATGGTTTCTTGCTCGCTCCAGTGCCTGAATTTGCATAATCTAGCTCGGCACTGTATGACTTGACACATGCCCGGCCGTCGGCCGTCGCTACAACCTTGTGACCTCGTTCCTCTAGGACTGCCTGATATTGCATCCTGATGGATGGCTCATCTTCTGCTACGAGGATTTTCACGGGGTAAATGATTCAGGCGCACGGTCTAGTAATCTTGTGCAAGTCACAAAGGCAAACATTATCCTATTGAGACAATTTCAAGCCCCTGTCTGTCAGAGCCCGCGCGACAAATGAAGGTAGGTTTTTAATAGAATGGCTCCAACTTTGGAGCAGAGCCCATGCAGGCAAATGAACAGCTCGACTCTATTGACAAAAAGCTCCTGAACGAAATTCAATGGGTATTTCCACTAGTTGACCGCCCGTACCTAGAGATAGCCGACAGGCACGGGATTACCGAACAGGATGCGATAACCCGGATTGGCCGTATGAAACAGGCGGGCCTGGTGAGGCAGATAAACGCAATTTTTGACACTAGGCGTCTAGGTTACAAGAGCGCCCTCGTCGCATTCTCTGTCGCGCCGGATAAATTGGACAAGGTCGCCGACAGGGTGAATGAACATCCCGGCGTCAGCCACAACTATGAGCGGAACCACGAATACAACATGTGGTTTACCCTCGCGGTGCCTCCCGGCTCTGACATGAAGCAAGACCTGGACAGGATGGCTTCGCTTGATGGAGTGATAAAGTACCGCGTCCTGCCAACGCTCAAACTTTACAAGATCGGAGTGAGGCTTG
>JAKEIF010000017.1 GCA_022545875.1 Nitrososphaera sp. | reverse complement strand
TATCTCTGAGCAGCTTGCCCTTAGCAAGGTCCATAGAGACAGCTATATCCGAAGTTGCGTAAGTTGCGTACAACAGCCTATCTATCCAGTCCTCCTTCCCGCCTTCGGCAAATTGACCCCCTATCTTTACGAATAACATACGATCGTCTAGAAAGAGAACCGCGTACTGAGCGTTTAACCCCATCTGCCTAAGCCTGGTCAAACGGACGAACGGAATGTCCATAAGATCAAGTGTAACAAGGTTCTACTTAAGGAACAAGACGTTGGGCGTATATCAACGGTAGCATGAATCGTCAGTAAACTACCTTTGGTCTGTGTCCTGACAAGAATTCTTTGGCTTGCTTCTAATGAGATATAGTATTATCATAACATCCAACGCGATGGCCCAATAGAAATTTGATGACAGAAAAATAAATGGGCTGCAGAATGCGATCACTATTCCAAGCAGTATCTGCAGACTATACGAAGCTTTGAGGATGCCCATTAGAAGATAGTAGCCAATTATGTAAATGCTTCCGATAGTTAATCCAAGCGCGCAAAAAATAGGGCCACAATACTATCATAATAAGAAAATCTGTCGTAGCACATCGCAATTTGACCAAAGACAAGCCTGACATTCAAACCGTCTAAAGCCCACTCCGAGCAGAAACCTATTTGGCTATTGTCTTCGTAACCGAAATGGAAAACTCTCCGATTAGGAATTATATAATTGCCCATCGCTTGGGCTCATGTTGGGCGTCCCTAGAACCGGAGTTTCCGATGAATAGCCATCACTGTACTGTGCCATTTTCAGTTGACAGTCAATAGTTCATGCTTGAAATTGTTGCTATCAACCGAATTTTGAACAGTACCCATAAGCTAAGGTACATAGCGGTTGAAGATGAATGATATAGGAACAAATAGTCATGTCGGATCCCAATGGGATTCGGGACAAAAGAGAGACGGAACTTGCTCAACTATGCGCTAGTCTGATGGGGATATCAGGACCTATGGATCCGCCGAAATGTCTTCTCCGTATACCCGAAGTCCCATACTCCCGTGGGTGAGGTATGGCAAGACGTTCATCTTGGACTTCAAGCGCGGCCTTGCAACGTCCAAACAGGCTCGGTAATTCTGCTTCTCTAACAGCGTATATTTTCTCTCACGGTCAAATCCCCAACCAAGAAGGTTTACCCGCATCTCATGCGAAAGCAGCAACATGAGACGCACTTCTTCGAATTCAACGTATGCAATGTCCTGATATAGAAATTGATGATTTTTCTTGTCTAGCTTGAGAAGATCCTCATCTGGTAAAGCCCTAATGCTATATAGAAACCGTTCTTGCCTGTCTACTGGAGGTCTGTATGAAGAAATGTTGCGCCCAGCAGAGCGGTCGTAATCTCTCGAATTTTGTCTGTACCAAAGTCTAGAGTAGATCCGTGGAATGACAAAAGGCGCTGCGGCACCTGCGATAAGGCCGGCTAGACCAACTTGTCCGCTTATAACGAAAGGGAAGAAGAACACTGTACCGAGACAGGATACGGCACCACCAAGCAGGCAGGTGAGAAAACAATACACGGCTTGAATTGTCGTATCACCCCATGGAAAGCCCCCTATCTTGACAAGGATCATCTTGTCTGGTCGAAAGAAGACTGCGTATTGATGTATAGAAAATATTCCCCTATACGCTCTGAAGTGAGGTGGTATCTGATATGGGTCCACAAGACCATTCTCAGGTGTTCCAAGATCCATCCTTGCCTTGCATTCGCAGCCAATGTGGTTGCATCCGACATCCACATGGTGCTTCGCTACCTCGTGTCCGCAGCCGGTACAAGACAAATTCTGGTTACAGAGAAATACTATCCGCTGATATATTACTCCTATGCCCGGATTACATTTTGATTCGCAGTACTACTCTCAAAATAATAAAACTACCCGCGGGGTAGCTGTCGAGAGAGTGAGACAATATTGTGACATGACTAGCCCAAGAAATGCTGCATTGTCACAGGGCTACGGAAATCGCAAATCTTTCAGGCACACTTTTGCCCATTCAAGTGGCGTTTTGTGTTGCAGGGATTGCGCTGTCATATTTGTATTTCAGGTACTTTTAGTCGCTGTGTACCATCGTCATTCCGAACATACGGAAGGATACATGGGCCCTCGTTTCGGTGATGCGCTTTATTGCATTTCAGCGGGAGCGGGTTTCGAGGAAAGAGATTATTGAGGCTACTCTTCGCAACTATTACAAGCCAATCAAGCTCTTTTGTGAAATGAACGATATCCCCGTGAACTGGAAAAAACTCACCAGGCGATTGCCATGCGCGCCGGACAAGTTCTGATAGGATTCCAAATCTGGAAGAAATCAGAAAGCTAGTGCACTATCCGCACAGGAGGATAAAGCCCATAGTCTTCACGATGGTATCTTCTGGCATCAGGCTAGGGGCGTGGGACTCGCTGCGGTGCGCGCAAGATACAGCACCCACGAATCTCCAGCTAATTAAGTAAGTAATAAGGACTCAAATAGTTACTTGCTGGCTTAAATATTGCGTCAAACGTCGAGAGCTAGAATATCTTTTATGATAGCGTTGAATTCAAAGGCACTTTTGACATACTCTCTCATGTTTCTGCTTCTGTCCACATTTGCTGTCCTTATGGACGCAAGCAGCGCCAACGCACAGGAAAGTGAAAGCATTCCTTCTGGCATTGGCGCCGCATCAGGCTCTAACAGGTTTGTCGTCTGGCAAGACAATACGCCGGGCAACTGGGATATCCTCTTCAAACGGAGTACTGACAATGGAGCCATGTGGAAATCCACGGTTAATTTGAGCAAGAACGCCGGCGACTCCGAACATCCACAAATAGCAGTCTCAGGCTCTAATGTCTACATTATCTGGGCGCAATGGAATACCGATTTTTCGTCACAGGACATCATACTGCGAAGAAGTACTGACAATGGCGCTACGTGGCAACCAAAAGTTAACCTAAGCAACGATGTTCCAAAATCATTCGACCCCGTGATGACTGCCTTGGGAGAATTTGTCTTTGTTACATGGACCTCTCGTGAGAGTGGTGGCGATGCTGAGACCCTGTTCAGACGGAGCGGCGATAACGGAACAACTTGGAAGCCTGTGGTCAACATAAGCGGAACGAGTGGGGATGGCGAATCGCAGATTACCGTCAATGGGGCAAATGTGTATGTAATATGGAATGGCTATACCGAAGATGACAGTCTACATCATTTGATGTTCCGTAGAAGTACCGATAACGGAGCAACATGGAAATCACAGGTGGAGCTTAGTGATGGTACATCTGCTCCCGAAGGCTCTCGAATAGCAGTCTCTGGAGCAAACGTTTACACTGTATGGTCGGATCAAACCGAGAATTCTTTGGATATATTCTTCCGACGGAGTACCGATGGAGGAGCCACGTGGAAGTCAGCAAAGGTCCTTCAATTTAACGCTGGTAGCTCTGAGCATCCGCAGATAGCAGTCTCAGGCTCGAACGTATACGTCGTATGGGAAGATAAAACGCCTGCTCCCGGAATTTATGACATATTTTACATGCGAAGTACCGATAGCGGTGCCACTTGGGGACCAAGGGTCAATCTAAGCAACAACGCTGGGCATTCACATCACCCCCAAATAGCAGTTTCTGGCGCTAACGTGTATGTTGTCTGGATTGACGCTACTACCCCGCCTGATGCTACTCTGTCGTCCTTAAGTCTCTTAATGCGCCGCAGCGCCGATAGCGGAGCAACTTGGAAATCGATCCAGACGCTGCGCAGCGATGTATCTGCGACTATCCCTGACTTGGCTGTCTCGGGTCCAAATGTCTATGTTACATGGAGCGAAGATAACGGGGAGTGGCCTGATGTCTTTTTCAGGCGAAGTAACAATGACGGGGCGACTTGGACGACTGCAAGGAACATAAGCAACAATCAAGGCGAATCTATATTCTCGCAACTAGGCACGTAGCGGCAACTTCAGAGTTGCAGGTTTGCAAAGTAGTATGCGTCAGCCAAGTTTTATCAGCACACTAAGTTGAATCCCTTTTATGTGATGAGAGGGGTTATCTGCATCCCGACTGAATGCATATCTGGAACCACTTTTAGAACCTCTATCGGCACGGGAACCACCGATCCCACATCGTACTTGATCCTAAATAG
>JAKEIF010000189.1 GCA_022545875.1 Nitrososphaera sp. | reverse complement strand
GACCTCCATACCGGCGTCTCTAAAGGCCCGACAAATAACAAGCGCGCCCCTATCATGACCGTCAAGCCCAAGCTTGCATACCAGAACTCGGATTGGCCTTTGCTGTTGCTGCTGTGCCGACATGTGCTGATCTTAGGAATGACCATTGCCTTAAAATATTTGCTGCATGCCAATGCGGAACATCAGCCTGCATATTCCAGGCAGGTGGTTAGTCCGCAGAAAATGAATATATAAAGTCTGGATGTGCTAGTCTGTTAGGCGAGTTATTCATGACATTTAATCCCTCTTTTAGGAAAGCTGCGGGTTCCCTCGAGATTGACGCGCAGAAGCTGAAGGAAAAAATGGACGACGGCGAAGATGTATTCATTCTAGACGTCCGCACTCCAGAAGAATATGAAGCATGGAGGCTGTCGTACGACAAGCATGCCAAGACTCCCCTGATCCCGGTTGACAGGCTGTTTGGTTCGCAGAAGACAATCGCGGACCAGATACCCAAGGACAAGGAAATAGTTACTCTCTGCGCGCATGGCAACAGGTCGATGATGGCAGCTCAACTGCTTTCGCAGTTGGGCTACAACGTAAAGAGCATAAGAGGCGGCATGGCGGCATGGAACCAAGTCTATGATGTTGCTATTGTGGCAGATTCCCCTGAGAACCATGTCCGCGTTTGGCAGCTACGACGCATATCGAAGGGCTGCCTCTCATACGTCATTGCGGCGGGCAACAGCGCCACTGTTATCGATTCTACCTGTGACTTGGATAATTCTGTGTTAAAGCTCGCAGAGGAAAACGGCCTGAAAATAACAAATGTAATTGACACGCATATGCATGCCGATCACGTTTCAGGCCTGGTTTCGCTCGCAAAAAAGACAGGTGCGCAGGCTTTCATAGGAGCTGCAGAGGGGTACAAGCCTTCCAGTGACGCAAAGATAACCCAAGTCAGCGATGGCCACCGGGCTCCAGTAGGAGACGGCGTTTTTCTAACCGCGGTGCATACTCCAGGCCATACGGAAGGCAGCACCAGCTATGCACTGGAAATTTCGTCAGACGCAAAAAGCCAGAGGTATCTCTTTACTGGAGATACCCTTTTTGTCAACGCGGTTGGAAGGCCCGACCTCCACGACAAGGCTTCAGAGTATGCGGGAGCACTTCACGACACGTACCAGAACAAGCTGTTGAAACTACCTGAAGACACGCTCATTCTCCCGGCCCATTTTGATACGAGCACAATTACAATAAAGCACGGCGAGCTGGTGGCAGACACAATTAGTTCCGTTAGAAAGAACGTCAAGTTCTTGTCAATGTCTAAAGAAGAGTTTGTGCAGTTCATGTCGTCGGCCGTGCCGCCAAGACCAGCGAACTACAAAATGATAATACAGATAAATCAAGAACTCGTTTCTTGCGAAGAGATCAACATGGGAGACCTTGAAGCAGGACCTAACTCGTGTGCGATCCGGATGTAAATGCCACTCCGCATAGTCATAAATAAGAATTGATCCATAATAGTGCATGACATTTGACTCCGCAGACCTTCAGACCAGGGCTGTGCGCGAGCGAACTGACCTGTACAGGCAGCTAAAGGAGCAGCTTATGGTCGAGGTAGTAAAGTACAGAGAGGAAGGCAAGGATAACCTTGCAGACATTATTTCAAAGTCGCTTGACGAATAGCATTGTCTAAAGAATTAATATTGCGCTGTCATATGTGCTCGTGCAGGCTAGATGCTACCTATAGTAGAGGGACTGCTGGCGGGCGACAGGCGTTCTCTTGCCAGGGCAATTTCAATTGTCGATGACGACGAGCCGGAGTCAAGGCAGATAATCCGCGAGATTTTTGGCAGGACCGGGAAGGCAAGAACAGTCGGATTTACAGGCCCAGGCGGCGCCGGCAAGAGCTCGCTCTTGGGCAGCCTGATCCCTCATTGCCAGTCTATGGGGTATAAGGTTGCGGTGCTCGCAGTGGATCCAACGAGCCCAATAACGGGAGGGGCGATATTGGGCGATAGGGTAAGGATGCAAAGTAACCTCGATGATCAGAGGGTTTTCATGCGGAGCATGGCCTCTCGTGGAGCAGTCGGCGGCGTTTCAAAGTCTCTCCGAAATGCCATAAGGATCCTCGATGCCGCGGGCTACAGCCTGATACTTGTCGAAAGCGTAGGAGCAGGGCAGCTTGAAGTCGAGATAGCTAGCGTGGTCGATATCACCATCGTATTGTTTACTCCTCACACTGGCGACAATGTACAGGCGGTAAAGGCTGGTCTGACCGAAATAGGCGACATGTATGTTGTGAACAAGTCTGACCTGGACGGCGCTACGAAATTGTATTCTACTTTATCTGATTTTATCGGAGGCACCGAGCGAAAGCCAGCCGTACTAAAGACGTCAGTCAAGACAGGAAGGGGAGTAAAGGAACTTGCTCAGGCGATTGACAAGACGCTAAAGGAAAAAGGCATTAATTATAAAGCACGGGAAAGAAAGATGCTGGAGGACGAGTTAAGGGATATGGTTTTAAGCATCGTGGAAAGAAAAATTTCAGGCATGCTCATCCAGGACAAGCGTTACTCTGAATTTGTCGACAAGCTGGTAAAGAAGGAGATTGATCCATACTTTGCTGCAGAGGCGCTGGCTTCGGGCCTCTTCAAATAGGTGTGACATATGGTAGAAAAATTCAAGACTGATTCCTCAATTCCAGTAAAGAGGGCTTATACAAAGAAGGACATCAAGCGCGACACACGCGATGAGCCAGGCAAGTTTCCATACACCCGCGGGCTTTACCCAAACATGTACCGGGAGCGCCTATGGACCATGCGCCAGTACAGCGGCTTTGGCAGCGCTGAAGAAACTAACAAGCGCTTCAAGTTCCTACTTGACCATGGCCAGACGGGTCTTTCGCTGGCATTTGACCTACCGACTCAGACCGGCAGGGATTCCGACGATCCACAGTCTGAAGGCGAAGTAGGAAGGACGGGCGTAGCGATCAGCTCGATAAAAGACATGATGACTTGCTTTGAAGGCATTCCGCTGGACAAAGTGAGCACATCTATGACCATCAACTCTACGGCATCTACTCTTTTGTCGCTTTACATCACAGTTGCCGAATCGCAGGGTGTAACTCCTGACAAGTTAAGAGGGACCACCCAGAATGACATCCTCAAAGAATACATCGCCCGCAACACCTACATCTACCCTCCCAAGCCTTCGATGAGGATAATTGCCGATATGATAGAGTACTGCTCAAAAAAGGTTCCGCAATGGTATCCAATCAGTATATCAGGCTACCACATGCGCGAAGCCGGATGCAATGCTGTCCAAGAGCTTGCGTTTACTTTTGCAAACGCGATAGAGTATGTCGAAACATGCACGGCCAGGGGGCTGAAAGTTGACGAATTTGCCCCAAGGCTTTCATTCTTTTTCTGCTGCACCATGGAGTTCTTTGAAGAGATCGCAAAGTTCAGAGCCGCAAGGAGGATCTATGCAAAGATAATGAAAGAAAGATTTCACGCAAGAGATCAAAAATCAATGCACCTCCGCTTCCATGTCCAGACGAGCGGCGAATCACTTACTGCGCAACAGGTAGACAATAACATCGTAAGGGTGACCACTGAGGCCCTTGCGGCGGTGCTCGGCGGGTGCCAGTCACTTCATACGAATTCAAGGGACGAAGCACTCGCTCTTCCTACGGAAGATTCTGTCAAGATAGCACTGCGTACTCAACAGATAATCGCAGGCGAGACCGGGGTAACAAAGACGGTGGACCCGCTAGCAGGGTCGCACTACATTGAATATCTTACGTCCAAGATCGAAGACGAAGTGTACAAGTATCTGAAACGCATCGACCGCATGGGAGGCGCCATGGCGGCAGTTGAAAAGGGCTTCTTCCAGGAAGAAATTAGAAACAATGCTTACCTCTTGAAGAAGGAGATCGACGAAAACAAACGCGTGATAGTCGGCGTTAATAAATACCAGGATGCCCACGACGTGGAGCCAAAGTTAAACAGGATAGACTTGGAAATAGAAGGGAGACAGGCAGCCAAGCTAAAAGATCTAAAGAGCAGCCGCGACAAGTCAAAGGCGGATCATGCCCTCGCTCAGCTGCAAGCGGCAGCCGAGAAGGACGAAAACCTTATGCCGCTCATAATCAACGCCGTAAAGAACTATAGCACACTTGGCGAAATTAGCGCGACTCTGCGGACTGTCTTTGGAAGGTACGAGCCAAAGATATCCTTCTAGGCAGTTACTCCCCGCGCTTTACTGCCTTTCTTTTTCCACAAGCGCTGAAACGCGGCCAAGAAAATCATTGTCGTAGGGTGGCATTATTCCAACTATGAGCGTGTCGGCTTCGTTAATGGGGAAAAACAGCCCATCGACGTACTTGTAATGAATTGCAACGAACTGCAGTTCTCCGAATTTGTCTTCGTTCGTCTTTATCGTAGTGATTACAGTTTCGAGTTGCGAGAGCATCTTGCGGAATTCTCCCTCCTCGGGCGCCGGCCCTCCTGATTTCATGTGCGAGGCAGCAAGCTTGCCTTTCGAAAGGACGAGCACGACCTCGGCACTCGCATGGAGCTCTGATACAGCTTTGCACAGAGCGCCGTAGTTTGTCACGTAAAGAATACGTCAAGACCATCCATAAAAGCTTGCTAAAACAGTACTTGTGCCGTCCGCATTTTTTTATTCCCGCTACAAAGCTATTCTTTTCCGCCTCAGGCAACGAAATTAATAGGATAATCCTTACGGTTTCAGAACGGATTCAGACCACTGGTGGCTACTTCGGATCGAGCTTCGTGATACAGTTGCTGGCTCGCCTGAAGAATTGCCAAGCTCTGGAGAAGATGTCCCTTAGATTTGGAAGAGTTGAAATTGAATATACATCTGCAAATTCCGATGGAAGTCTAGGCACCACCCAGGATGGGCGGGTGCAATGAGCAAACCCCTAATTTTTGAGACAGGTTTTGCGCATGAATTAATGATTTCAAGAATTTTAAAGATTGACGGATATTTAGCTTAGTTTTCTATTGCAATGGTATATGTAATGCAATTCCTTGATAGATATTATGGATAGGCTTAATTATTTGTAATTATATAATATATGAATGGCGAGTGCCTTTGAAGAAGATAGCCTGGGTCTGAAGCTAAAGGGCTACGCGATTGTGCCAAATGAATTTCTTGAGACAAAAATCGGGATCTATACCCCCGAGATTGTCGAAAGCATACTAACAGAACACCCAGGGATTATGGACAAGTGGCTGAATAGGCTCTATACCGAATACATTAGCAAGAAAAAGCAATGCGACTTTGAAAACGACCCTGTCGCATGCTTTACACTTTCCGCCTACGAGCAATACGACAAGAACTTTAGAAGTTGGGATGACGGCGGACTGATTGCAATCACACTTCCGCGTGGAAGAGTCATCAGGGTTTCAAAGAAACCGCTTATTACAATTGCGGCAGGCGCTGGAAGCATGATCTGCAGCAAGTGCATGTCAAGCTTTACAGACTTTGCGAAATTTGAAAAGCACTGCAGGGAGGAGGAAGAAAACAAGGTTCCCGCAAAGAAAAAAATAGTAAAGTCTTATGAGAACGCTGCCCCCAATCCAATCTGGTGGCTCGCCCCATGACAGCCGACCAAAGGACAACCTATACCTGCCACGTCTGTCCAATGAGGTTCGAATCCCTAAAGGACTTGACAGCTCACTACGAGAAGGAGCACCCTGAGATGATTGAAGAACTAATGATGCCTATATAGAATACGGCAGAAGATAATATATTGACGTAGATTAGTAGCCCCGCTATGAAGGCGGGCTTTCCCTCTTGGGTACGTTCGAACGACAAGGAGATTATTGACAAGCTCGAATCCCAGAGCGCCAACTTGATCAAGGCCACGTCTGCCCTAGTCGACCTGATATCGCACTATGACAATGTCAAGGAGCGCAAGGCAGCCATAAAGGAACTTGAGCATGAAGGAGACAGGATAACTCATGACCTCTACACCATTATTGACAAGACCTTTGTTACCCCTCTTGACAGGGAAGACATTTCAAAGCTGACCGGTGCCGTTGACGAAATTTTGGACTATACCGACGGGACCGCTGAAAGGTTTCTGCTCTTCAAGATAGCCGAACCCACGCCGTTCATGGTAGAGCTTGCAAAGACATTGATGTCCGCTTCACAGGAAGTCCATCTCTTGATGACTCGTCTGCGGCGGTTCAAGAGCGCAGGCGAACTCATAGAACACTGCCGCAAGATAAGCAAATACGAGCATGAGGCAGATACTATCTATAGAAACGCCATAGCAGAACTGTTCGAAACAAACGACCCGATAAAGATTATCAAGATGAAAGAGATTTACGAAGTCTTGGAGGGGGCACTTGACAGGTGCGCCGACGTTTCTGATGTCTTTGAAGACATTGCGCTAAAATATGGTTGAGAACGTGGCTGGGGAAATCATTATCGTTGTTTATGGTGCAATTGCGGCGGCGTTTTTCTTTGATTTTGTCAATGGGTTTCACGATGCTGCAAACTCAATTGCCACCGTTGTCGGCACTAGGGTCCTTAGGCCTCTTTATGCTGTTACTTTGGCTGCCGGAGCAAATTTTGCAGGTCCATTCGTATTCGGGACTGCAGTCGCAGCTACCGTGGGCAAGGGAATAATTCAGCCAGAATTTTCGACAGTCTATGTAATCCTTGCAGGCCTTATTGGCGCCATTATTTGGGATCTCATAACTTGGTGGTTCGGACTTCCATCTTCGAGCAGCCACGCGCTTATCGGAGGGCTTGTCGGTTCAGCTGTGATGGTTGCAGGTATAGAGGCAGTGGTGTTTGACGGGGTACAGCGCGTGCTAGTATTCATGGTGGTGTCGCCGGCTGTAGGGTTTGCCATTGCCGCGGGCTTTGCCATTGCGATCATGTACTTTTTGCGGAGCTCGACATCTGCGAAGGTGAACAGAATTTTCGGCAGATTGCAAATTGTGTCGTCATCATTCTTTTCCCTTACGCATGGGGCCAACGACGGGCAAAAGACTATGGGCGTGATAACTGCGCTGCTGATAGCAGGCGGCATGCTTGAATCAAAGGACTTTATCGTTCCCTTGTGGGTAATTTCGGAGCTGCCGCTGCTATTGCTCTGGGAACATTCTTTGGCGGCTGGAGGATTGTAAAGACAATGGCCTTTCGTCTTACAAACTTGAGACCATACCAAGGGTTCTGCGCAGAGACAGGCGGCGGCGCTATCCTCACATCCATGGCATGGCTAGGGATTCCCGTAAGTACTACCCACGCGATTTCTGGCGCCATAATGGGGGCGGGCTCTACCAAAAGGTTGTCGGCAGTCCGGTGGGGCCTTGGTAGGCGCATAGTGTATGCTTGGATAATTACCATTCCCGCGAGTGCGGGCTTGGCTGCGGTGAGCCTTTTGATTATTAGAGCGCTTGCGGGCTAGAGTGCTTGATACAATCCTCGCAGGATCGCTTTAGCACATTGACTTCGCTTATTGTGCCTTCCAGATAGACATCAAACGACGCCTTGCCATTGCAAAAGTCACAAGAAATTACTTCCAACCGTCTGATTTGGTCAGGGAGGGGATTGACGCTGACAATCTTTTGGCCTGCCAAACTTGCCTCAAAGGTCGTGGCCACAACAGATGTAATCTAGGTCGAATTAATGAACCAGCTCTATATAGTCTCTATAGCTCTATATGGATTACAGCGATGCTCTGTCTCCCAAATTTCAGAGAAAGGGTTAAGAGAATCCGGGGAAAGTAAATTCTGTGACCTCAGCAAGGCTGCCATTACTAGTAGCGGAAGCCTCCTTTGCAATTTCTCGATAATGCCAAGCAAGTATGTCTTGGGCAACTTAGACAGCGAGATCAAACGACTTGAGATGCAGGCCTCTTTTTTTGAGCCACTGAGCATCGGCGCCCTCCAGAATGCAGGCATTGGAAAAGGCATGCGCTGTATAGACATTGGCTGCGGATCTGGTTCAGTTACCCGGGCTATGGCAGAAATCGTTGGCAAGAGAGGACGCGTTACAGGCCTGGATAGTGACGAAAAGTATGTCGATTATTGCAAGAGCGTCAACAAGCATGACAATGTGGATTTTGTCATTGATGACATCTCGAAAAGCGCGATGCTAGACGAGGGGGCATTTGATATTGTTTTTTCTCGCTTCCTGTTTGTCCACCTTAGGAATAAGCGCGGGGCAGTAAGGGCAATGAAGAAATTGCTGAAAAAAGGCGCCACCATGGTAATACAAGAGCTGGATCATTCCCCCGGCTCTTGGCTGTGTTACCCGACGGACAGAAATGTAGAAGCATTGCGGAAGGCATTTGTCGCTCTGCTAAAAAAATCAGGCGGAGATCCGCTGGCGGGAAGAAAGCTGTACAGGATCATGGTCCAAGAGTCGCTAACTGCAGACGTCTCTTGCTTTTCGCCCTGTCTACGGATGGGTCATGAACCCTACAACTCTCTTGGCTGGCGCATCATGGATAGCCTCAAGCCGCAACTCCTTGCCACGGGTGTGCTCAACAAGAAGGAATTTACAATAATGCATGAAAGTTTGCGGAAACTCGCTGACAGAAAGGACGCTCTCGTTACATACGCACGCTTTTTTAGCGCATCCGGCAGGAAGTAGATGGGAATTCTTATTTCTCTCATCCTTTGTTCGCTGCCCGATAGATGGGGCGTCTGATAGATTTGGTCTTTTACGATACTCCAAGCGGCAAAGTGAATGTGACAGAATCAAAGTCTGTCAGCGGCAGCGGCCGGGCGGTTCTCTGCATTCACGGCTTTTGTTGCGACTCCCGAATTTTCAATTACGCGGCTGCCAAGCTGAACGATGCGGGGTATGACGTCCACTGCATCGATCTGCCAGGTCATGGGATGTCTGAGGGCCTCACGGGGGACCTGGATTTCGAGGAAGCTTTGAAATCAATTAGCATTATCATTTCTGAGATCAGGAAAAAATCATCCAAAATATTCATACTTGCCCACAGCATGGGCTCGACCTTTGCATTGTGGTACGCCCATAATTTCAGGAGCACGGTGGATGGCATGATATTGCTTTCGCCATACATCAGGATCCCAGGCATCAAGCGCTCAGACGCGGAACCAAGCGCGGGTGCATTTCTGTACCTGCTCCTTGGCAGAATTATCTTTCCGAAAAAGCGGGTGGACATTCGAAAAGTCCTGCCAGGATACGCCAGAATCGGTGGGAGCCAATATGCGAGGATGGTTGAGGAACAGAATGCCAACTTTGATTATTCTTTTAGATACATGATAGATGTTATTGCGCAAAGGAACAGCATGCTCAATAAGCTGTCAGATATCGAGGTCCCGGTGCTGATCCTTTATGGATTGCAGGACAGAAACGTTTACCCCAGAGTTTCGGAAGAATTCTTCAAGTTGCTCAAGTGTAGTGACAAGTCGATAAAGTCGCTTGACTGCAATCATTGGTTCTATGACGCGATATTTTACAGCCAGTCCGAAGAGTATAGTGACTCGGATAGGAAAAAGTTAATCGGTTCCATTACTGAATGGATGGACTCTATCTCAACAAAGCCATCTTAGAGTTGATGACAATGCCTACTATTGATGGAAAGTCACCGCAAACGGGTAAAAATTAAAAGTTAAATAGTCCCGGGGATACTCTGGTATGGAGATATGCCAGAGCAAGCTACTCCAGAGCAGATTTTCTCTGTTCTTTCGGATAGACATTCGCTAGGAATTATGAAGATGGCCTATTCTGGCTTTCGGGCGTCTTCGAGCGTTCTTGCAGCGAACCTGAGCAAGAAGCAGTTTTACATGAGGTTGAAAAAGCTCCGCGATCTGGGGTTCATAGAAAAAAGGGATTCATTTTATCGCACGACGACTTTTGGCTCACTTGTATATCAAGGCCAGATACGGACGATGGAGGAGATTCTGGCCAACTACTGGAACCTCAAGGCAGTTGACGTTTTAAAGTCGAGGCAGGATTTTCCGGCGCAGCAAAAGGAGAAAGTAATCGAGGAAATAATTCAGAAGTGCAATTTGAAGAGCATTGTAAACGGTACGCATCTTTCAGGCTTTTCTGTTGTCAAGGATTACAATCGCCTCATCATTGAAGTTACAAAGCTACTAGAGATGGCAGATAAGGAAGTTTACCTGGCTACCCGCTACCACGACCCGCATTTTGCAAAACTGCTCTATAGCAAGGTCGGGCAGGGGATGACGCTCCACATGCTAGATGGGCTGCCCGAACAAATAAGCGTAGAAAACAGAATGAACGCGGTCCTCAGGACTCCGCCAAACAAGGAGACTTTTGACTTGGTAAACTCGATAGTAAGGTCGCCCCGGTTTGACTTGAAGCGGACTCCGTTGAATGTCAGCTTCATGGTAGTGGATCGAAAGATGGTCTGCTACGAGACAACGAGTTATTCAAACCCAGAGCAGTTCACCCTTGCCATTTCCCATTACGATGACCCCTACCTTGCGGAGCGGTTCATTTCCCACTACAACGTGCTCGCTAAAACGGCAACTGTTCCCCATCTCTTGGCAAGCATCCGAGAGAAATAACGGGCTCCCCATATTCCTGCCCCACGAGGAAAACGATCGCTAATTCTCCGCCTGTCGAAACCCTACGGAAAAAAACCAGAGACACTCCATAATACGCTATGAGTTCATTGCGGTCCCTTAGGAGGCTACAATCAAAAGGAGGGCACGAGGAAAGGGCACGGACGGGCCTGCTCCAGTCGCAGCTCATCCTGTTCAACTCTAGAAGGAAGTGGGGTTTGCTCTACTCGCTTGCGACTGTGGCAGGCCTGTTCTGTGTGCCGGGAGTAACGGGAATAATGGCTGCGGATTCTGATGCTATCGGACTGATTCAAAAGACAGCGCCGCTGCCGCTGATATCGCTTCTTGTTGCCACGGGAATGTACATTCTGAATGATCTTGTAGATTCAGATCTGGACAAGGCCAATGGAAAGAAAAGACCAATACCGTCCGGCCGAGTATCCAAAAACCAAGCTTGGATTTTTATCGCATCCACCAACGGCCTTGCGGCGATACTGTCCGCGGTGACTCTCAACATTGTAAGCATGTTGATCTTACTGCCGATGATGGCCCTAGGGGTGATGTACTCTGCACCTCGGGTCGCCCTCATGAACAGATTCGTGATAAAGACTCTATCGATCTCTGTCTTTTATGCGATGTGTGCCCTTCTAGGTATTACTTCGAGCTATGGCATCGAACCTGCAGTCACAAACCCTGCAGTGCCAATCTATTCAATGACTCTGCTCGGGATCATGATCTTCATCTCATCTACACTAAATGACCTTGGAGATATCGAAGGCGATAAAAGTGCAAGAAGAAGGACGATACCAATCGTGCTGGGATCGGCAGCGACGATACGACTCTTGATTGTACTCGCCTTGGGCATGGTATCATTGTCGGTGGCCGCATACGGATTCATGGGACTAGTCGCCGTTGCTGGTACAACCTTGTTTGGAGTG